>CAXHHS010000751.1:0-4027 GCA_964015645.1 uncultured bacterium | reverse complement strand
ACCAAGAAGCTCGTCGGCAGCGTCAGATGTGTATAAGAGACAGCCATAATACCTCCTAATCTATTTAATCAAACTGAATTCTTTTTTCGAATGCTTTTAAAAACCGCTCCTGCCCTTCTTTAAATGCAGCTTCATTAATGGGAATCATCGCGCACTTTTCCTTAAGTGCAGCACGAATTGCGGTTAAAAAAGTATCTGCCGGAAAAATATTCGTTGCCGCTTGCAAAGCGCCTAATGCAACAATGTTTTTTGCCATTATTTTCCCGATATCTTTGGCAACCCGGGAAAATGGAATGCCGAACATTTCTACAGTCTCCCCAATCTCAGGAATGTCGGTTATCACGGAACTATCGTAGAGAATAATGCCGTGCGGGCGAACGGCAGGGGCAAATTTCATTAAACTGGGTGCATTAAATGCAATTAAAATGTGCGGATTCGGCGCCGCGGGTGATAGAACTTCATCGAGAGCGATGTGAACATCGGCATAAGAGGTTCCGCCGCGGGATTCCGGGCCGTAGCTGGGAATATGAGTGGCGTCGAAATTTTCATTGATTGCAGCACGGGTAAGGAGCATTGCCGCGGTTTGCGCTCCATCACCGCCGGCACCAGCCAGTTTTAGGGAAATATCTTGCGCATCAATATGATCGGGAAATGCTTTGCTAAAGCGTGGAATATCTTCCGAAGCGATTCCAATTTGATCGACGAAAAACTGCGGATCGAAATTCGGCGTATTCATTGCAAACCAGGGGTCGGTTTCGATATCTTTTTTAACGCCAAGGGGAAATACCGGCACCATTTTTTCTTTTACCCATTTCTGCGCTTCCAGTGTTGACATTTTAAGATGGGTTGGGCATTCCGATAATACTTCGACAAAAGCAAAGCCACGATTTTCCGTTTGCAGACGCAGTGCTTTTTGAATGGCTTTTTTGGTGCGCATGCGTTGCTTGTTGTCATAAAGGGCCACGCGTTCCACGTAAACCGGGCCATCCAGTTGTGCAATGAGTTCTGCCATTTTTAACGGTTCGCCCATAAAACGGCTGCGCCCCTGGGGAGAGGTGGTGGTTTTCATTCCCATCAATGTTGTTGGCGCAAGCTGGCCGCCGGTCATTGCATAAGTAGCGTTGTTGATGAAAATAACTGTGAGTGGAATTCCCAACTGTGCTGCTTGAATAATTTCTGCCAGCCCGATAGACGCCAAATCGCCGTCGCCCTGGTAACTGACGACAATAGAGTCCGGGTTAGCCATTTTGTGCCCGATGGCAACTGCCGGCGCCCGCCCATGCGCTGCCTGGGTGTTGCCAACATTAAGGTAATAGTACAGAAAAACGCTGCATCCAACGGGAGAAATGGCCACGGTTCGGTCTTGAATCTTTAGTTTTTCGATAGCCTCTGCCAGGTAATTGTGGGCCAAACCGTGTCCGCAGCCAGGGCAATAGTGGGTGGATTCCCCTTTTATCCCCGCGCCATTGGCGTGTCGTTCAAATTTTTTATAATAAACACTCATGTTTTACCTCCGGTTTTTAGTGCGAATTACAAATCGCAATTTTTTGAACTTAACTGACTGATGTTACGCCCTGCCTATTTTAGAATTTGTCATTGCGAGGAGCAAAGCGGCAAAGCAATCTCCTTTTCTCTATGCCGGGGGATTGCTTCGGCAAAAAACGCCTCGCAATGATATAGCCGGCGCTTTATTTTGTATCAAGCCACTACCGCCTGGCTGGCGATTACTTTTTCGAAAATCTCCTGCTGCTGCGGTAGAATACCGCCAAAGTGGCGAATATTATCGATAAACGGAATATCCACAATATGCGCGTGGCTGAGCGCCAGGCGAAGTTCATCCTCTAATTGGCCATTGCTGGCCTCCACTACTACAATCTCTCTCGCCCGTTCGATCAGCGGCAAAAGATCATTAATCGGGAAAGGCCAAAGGGTGATGGGGCGAAACAACCCGGCGCGAATCCCTTCTCTCCGCAGGGCTTGCACAGCGCCTTTGGCCATGCGCGAAGGAGTGTTGGCGGCAATCAGGATAACGTCGGCATCATCGCAGAAAAACAGATCCGCACGCTGTTCGGTTTCTATCATTTCCTGGTATTTTTTATTGAGATGAACGTTGTGGTTTTCCAAATCCGTTTCCACCAGCGCAATCGAGCAGATTAAGTTGTTGCGATGCATCTGATCACCGTAAACCGCCCAATCCGGAATGCCCGGTTTTATCATACGATTTGGCAGCATTACCTTGCCGGTAATTTGGCCGAGATAGCCGTCTCCTAATACAATAACCGGGTTGCGATATTTAAATGATAGCTCGAAGGCCAGTATGGTAAGATCGAGCATTTCCTGGGGAGATGCGGGAGCAAGTGTAATGGCGTGGGTATTACCATGTCCCAGCCCGCGGCAGGCCAGTTTTATATCGGCTTGTTCCGGGGCGATATTGCCCAATCCCGGCCCCCCGCGCATAATATTAACAAACACACCGGGAACCTCCGCACCAATCATATAGGAAATGCCTTCCAGCATCAAACTGACGCCCGGGGAGGACGTACACGTCATGGAGGGTTTGCCGGCGCCGCAGCAGCCGTACATCATGTTAACAGCAGCAACTTCGCTGACGGCTTGTACAAAAACGCCGTCAAATTCCGGTAGTAGTTTTGCTAAAAGCTCTGCGCCTTCGGTAGAGGGGGTAATGGGGTAGCCAAAAAAATGCCGGCAACCAGCGAGCATTGCGCCGATAGAAGCGGCATAAGTACCTTTGATGACCAATGGCCTGGTTTCCGGCAGGGAATATTCGATGTCGGGAATGGTTTCCGGTTTTGGTGCGGTTGAATCGGAATCATTCGGAACGAAGTAATCGCCATTGGGAAGAGCCGCCTCGCTTTCGTAAAACGATTCCAGCGCATAAGGTTCCGGGCAGGTGTTAAAGCAAAGGCCGCAGCCATTGCATAGCTCCAGGTCTAATTCAATCGGAATAAGCCCGGATTGCGGGTTGATAGTTGTTCCCAAGCGAAAACAGTTTTTGGGACAGGCCTCAATACATCTTCCGCACCCCTTACAGAGTTGCGGAATAACAATTGGTTTTGGTTTTTCTTTAACTTTGGGCATAGTACTCTCCTTTCAAAATTTGATGCACCGAATACCGGCGGATCAGCAAGATCGGAGTCGAGGTATGCCCGGGGCGTTTCTAAAAGATAAGGCAAAAGGATGAAGGAGTAAAAAGTAGGATAAGCATAGATTCATATTTATCCTTTAACCTTCATCCTTTATCCTTGTTTAGAGATAGTTCAGTTCCTTCGCCTGTCGCAGCAAATCCTCTCGAAATTCCGGAGCGGCAATATTAATCAATGCCCTGGCGCGTTGGGGAATTGATTTTCCATACAGCTCCGCAATGCCGAATTCGGTGACTACGTAATGAATGTCGTTGCGACTGGTGGTAACACCCGTACCCTGTTTTAGCGTGGCAACAATCCGGGAAATCGAATTCCCTTTTGCCGTTGCCGGCAGTGCGATAATCGGTTTACCGCCTTTGGAACGGGCGGCGCCGCGAACAAAATCGACCTGGCCGCCAACGCCGCTGTAAAAACGGGTACCAATAGAATCTGCCGCTACCTGGCCGGTTAAATCGACTTCAATTGCACTGTTAATGCTGATCATATGATCATTTTGCGCAATTACAAAGGGATCGTTTACATAATGGGTTGGGTGCATCTCCACTACCGCGTTATCATGAATAAAATCATACAACTTTTGGCTGCCGAACAGAAAACCAGCAACCACTTTCCGGGGATGTAACGTTTTTTTAGCGCCATTAATGATGCCCGCTTCTACCAGTTCTACCACACCGTCGGAGAATAATTCCGTGTGTATGCCTAAATCGCGGTGGTTTTGCAGGTTGGCTAAAACGGCATCGGGAATGCTGCCAATGCCCATTTGCAGCGTGGCGCCATCGGGTATCATTTCGGCGATAATCTTCCCGATTTTTTGATGGACCTCCGTAGTTCCTCCCTGTACAGCCTCCGGCAGGGGATAATCG
>CAXHHS010000750.1:0-4043 GCA_964015645.1 uncultured bacterium | reverse complement strand
ACCGGTTTCTTACGGCGGCACGCACAAAGGCCCCTCGCCTTCTGACCTGCTCTCCGCCAGCCTCGGCGCCTGCACCACGATGACGTTGCGAATGTATGCCGACCGTAAGCAATGGCCGCTGAAATCTGTTATTGTGCGCTTGCGGCACAATAAAATTCATGCGAAAGACTGCGGCGATTGCGAAACCACCGGCGGGAAAATCGATGTTATCGAGCGCGAATTAGAAATCTTCGGCCCGCTTGATGATGCCCAAAAGCAACGCCTTTTGGAGATTGCCGACAAATGCCCGGTGCACCGAACGCTGCACTCGGAAATTGTGGTAAAAACAAGATTGAAAGATTAGTCTTTTTTGATTTGCCATGCATAATTCGTGTTGCGTAAAGAAAATAACGTAACACGAATCACCAATTTCGGTTAAATTTTGACTCGTTCCAGCGATCTCCACTGGAATGATTCGTAAGGATCCGCCTCGCGTAAAATCCTAATTAATTTCCCCTAACTTCAGAATTTACAATATATACCGGTTCCTTCTTGAAGTGCCAGTTAACAATATTCTGAGCGGCAATTTCTGCCATTTTATTGCGGGCGGTAATTGTTGCGCTGCCGATGTGTGGGGTTAAAACAACATTTTCCAAATCTCCCAACCCTTTAGCTATTTGCGGCTCGTGTTCAAAAACATCTAATCCGGCGCCAGTAATTTGTTGGTCTTGAAGCGCTTTTACCAAAGCTGTCTCGTGTATCAATGGCCCGCGAGATGTGTTGATGAGATAAGCTGTGGATTTCATCAAGGATAGTTCTTTGTGGCCAATTAAATGGTGGGTTTCAGCAGTCAGCGGTAAATGGATGGATACAAAATCGGATTTGGAAAGCAGTGTCTGCAAGTCTACTTTGGCGGCGTTCAATTTTGTTTCCAACTGCGGGTTGCGAGAGTGATTGTAATATAAAATCTTCATCTTCCAACCGGCGGATCTTTCAGCAACCGCAGTCCCGATTCGCCCGGCACCGATAATGCCCAATGTTTTTCCAGCAAGATCGCCGCCTAACATAAATAACGGATCAAACTCTTTAAATTCGCCCCGCCGCATGGTTTTATCGCCTTCCACAACCCTTCGGGTGATTGCTAACAACAGTGCCCAGGTTAAGTCTGCGGTGGCGTCCGTTAACACACCCGGGGTGTTGGTTATCAATATCCTTTTTTGGGTCGCATAATCGACATCAATATTGTTATAACCGACTGCGTATTGCGAGATAGTTTTTAAGCGCGGAGCCGCGTCCATCAACTCCCGGTCGATCTTGTCGCGCAAAATACAGAGCAAACCATCGATGTGCTGAACTTTTTCTAATAGCAGGTTTCTTGGAATGGCTTTCGATTGAGAATAAATCTCTACATCAAAATGCGGTTTAAGGAGATCAACGCCAACCAGGGGTATTTGCCCGGTGATGAATACTTTTAAACGACTCATTTCAATAAATTCGGTTTTGAATTATTTTTAAACAAAAGAGCGCTAAACTCTCAAAGAAAAATTCAACTCCTTTGCGATTTCAGCGCTCTGTGTGATTTTCTAAAAAGCTAAGATTATTTAATATCGATTAACTCAACTTCAAAAATCAATGCAGCGGCGGGTGGAATTGTCGGTGCCCGGCCACGCTCACCATAAGCGAGGTTATAGGGAATATAAAATTTGTATTTAGCGCCGACTTTCATTAGTTGGATGCCTTCCGTCCAGCCTTTGATCACTTGTTGCAAGCCGAATGTTGACGGTTGGTTGCGATCGTAGGAACTATCGAACTTGGTTCCATCGATGAGCGTTCCTTTGTAGTGCGTAACAACCGTGCTGTTTGCCTCTGGCGAAGGACCGTTACCTTCTTGTAAGACTTCATATTGCAAACCGCTCGGCAGGGTAACTACACCGTCTCTTTTTCCATTTTCCTTGAGAAATTCTTCGCCGGCTTTCTTATTTATGTTACCCTGTTGTGTTTGCTCTTCTTGTTGTTGCATTTGTGCTTCTCGTTGTTTTTCGGTCAACTTAGTTCGGAAGGCAATGGTGCATTTGTTGATGTCATCTTCAGTTAACATTTTTTCCTCATCATTAAGGCCGTCACGAAGTCCTTTCATCAATGCCTCGAGATTTAAATCGTCTACACCGGGTTTAATACTCTTTGCTACTTGTATACCAATACTGTAACCAATGCTATCCGCTTCGTTTGTTAAGCTAATATTGTTCGTTATGCTATTCGATTCTCCATTTTGGCAGGCGGCAACGCCTAAGAAGATGCCGAACGCTAATAAAGCGGCAATTAATTTTTTCATCACTATCCTTTCGTTGTATATTATGAAACCACACGCTAAATTAATCCCACCCATCATAAGAAAAATTAACAGGCTAAGCCAGTTTTAAAAAATAAATCACACCTTATTTTCTACACATTTCCTGCTGTGGATTTTTTAGATAACAGTATCATGCGGAATAACGCCATTCTTCGGAACGACGATAACGCCATCGCGAATGAAAAAATCTTGACCCTCTTCCTGATCCACATTCTGCTGATTGATGAGTTGAACATTGTTGCCAATACGAGCATTTTTATCGATAATGGCACGCCGAACAACAGTGTTATCACCAACGCCAATATTAGGAATTCCCAGGTTTTTGTTGTTAGTTTTTTGATCTTCCGTTTCAAAAAAATCCGCCCCCATCATAACCACCCGGTCCAGGTGGCAATTGCTGCCAACAATGGAGCGAATACCGATGATTGAACTGCTTATTTTAGAAGGGTTAACGATGCTGCCGTCGCATAAAACGGCGTTTTCCGTATGTGCATTTAAAACCTTTGCCCCAGGCAAAAAGCGTGGGTGAGAATAGATTGGCGCATCTTCATCGTAAAAGTTAAATTGGGGCAGGGGTTTGGTTAAATCGATATGGGCATCAAAAAACGCGCCGATAGTTCCAATGTCTTCCCAATAGCCATCGAAAAAATAAGCAAATACTTTTTTGCTGGAAATGGCATTGGGAATTACCTCTTTACCGAAATCCGTATAAGGTGTTCCATCCAGAAATTCCGCTAATACATCCTGGTTAAATACATAAATTCCCATAGAAGCCAAATGGGATCTACCTTTGGCTTCCACGCCTTGTTTGTTAAACACTGCTTCGGGAACAGCCAAATCTTCCAAAACCGAAGGTTCGTTGGGTTTTTCATGAAAGGTGGTTATTTGGCTGTCTTCGTCAACTTTCATAATGCCAAATTGATTCGCGCGGTCTAACAGCACCGGAATTACGCCAATCGTAATATCAGCCTTTTTTTCAATATGATAATTAACGAATTTGCTGTAATCCATACGGTAGAGATGGTCGCCGGATAAAATGAGCGACAAATCTCCCCGGTTTTGGATAAAGTTGAGGTTTTGGCGAACAGCATCGGCAGTGCCCTGGTACCAATCGATATTTTCCATGGTTTGCTGGGCGGAGAGAATTGTGATAAAATCGCGGGAAAAAACGCTGAAACGGTAGGTTGTTGAAATGTGGCGATGCAGCGACTCGGCAGCAAACTGGGTGCAGATGTAAATTTTCCGATACCCGGAATGAATACAATTGGAAATGGGAATGTCGATCAAACGAAATTTTCCGGCAATCGGCACTGCCGGTTTCGATCGATCTTTAGTTAAAGGATACAAACGAGACCCTTGGCCGCCTGCCAGAATCATGGTGATAACTTTTGGCATGGATAAGCTCCTGTAATTTCGGTTGGCTGATGTGGCGTAAATTGGAATTTTTCAAACGCTCTCGAATGAACGTTTGGAAGCGATAGCTACAATCTATCGGTAAAAATAAATGTATCAAAAATAAAATATATAAACAAATTCTAAGCCGTAGTTTAAGAAATTATTTCGATTTAAAAACGATTTCCAATAAGTTGATTAAATCGCTTCTCATTTTGGGTGGTTTTGTATTAATTACGAAACAAAATGGCCAAATTCAAAAACGGAGGCGCTGATGTCCAGGTTTACGATTATTGTTGTGGTATTGATTTGTGGCTGTCTC
>CAXHHS010000749.1:0-4047 GCA_964015645.1 uncultured bacterium | reverse complement strand
ATTCCGATTGCAGTGGGGCTGGGGTTGTTTCAAGTGGGAGAATTCTCTTTTGTATTAGCCCGCGTCGGGTTAAATACCAATTCAATTGATGCTGAATTATATGCACTGATTCTTTCCACAGCGGTGGTAACGATGTTTATCACCCCATTTATTTCCGGTTTAACCACTCCCATCTATTTGCTTAAAAAATCCTGGTTTAAACGCGAACGTCTGCAAACCATCAATTTACCGGAATCGGGGTTGGCCGATCATGTTGTAATTGCCGGCGGGGGACAGGTTGGACAAAATATCGCAAAAATACTCCAGCGCCTCGAATTAGGTTTTGTTATCATTGAATTGGATTACCGCAATATCGAAAAGGTAAAAGCAGAAAAATTCCCGACCATCTACGGAGATGCCTCCCAACCGGTGGTTTTGGAGGCCGCAAAAACCGGGGAGGCAAGATTATTGATTATTACAATCCCGTCGACATTTGCCTCAAACTCTATTGTCGATCAAGCTAAGACTCTAAACAAGAACTTATTAATTGTCGCCAGGGCAACCGATGTTGAACACATGGTAGAGCTTCATCAACGGGGCGTTTATGAAGTCGTTCAACCGGAATTTGAAGCCAGCTTGGAATTAACCCGACAGGCGTTAATTCATTTAAATGTTCCTTTAAGCAAAATTTATGATTTTACCGACATCGTTCACAAAGAACTTTATGCACCGCTTTATAAATCGGAAGAACATTATAATACGATTTCTCAACTTAAAAGCGCATCGCGTAACTTGGAGCTAAGCTGGGTTAACGTAACAGGTGATAGCCACTTTATTGGGAGCAACATCAGCAAATTACAGATTCGCAGTAAAACAGGTGTTTCGATTGTCGCAATTATTCGAGATGAGCGTTTTTATCCCAATCCTGGCCCTGATTTTATCTTCCAAAAAACAGATTTGGTTGGGGTAATTGGCGAGCTACACCAACTTGAGACATTTAAAAACTATATTAAAGAGACGGACAAGGAGCCTTAAATGACAAAGGTTATCGCTGAAGAAATACAACATTCAACCCTCGTACGCGCTCCCCACGAACGGGTTTATGATGGCATTGCCACCGCCGAGGGGATGGATGGATGGTTCACCTCCGGCGCAACAGTTGATGCGAATGCCGATGGAGAAATCCGGTTTCGCTGGAAAGATTGGGGCCCGGATCGAGTTACATTTGAAGATGGTGGAACGATTCTTGAAGCCAGGCGTCCGGAGCGGTTTGTTTTTCAATGGCATCCAGATAACGCGTCTTACGCGACAACCGTTGAAATCGATTTTGAGGAAACAGAAGGCGGAACCATCATTCGGCTCAAAGAGTCCGGGTATCAAGATACACCGGGCGGGCGGCGAAAAATGTTAGAATGTGCGGCGGGTTGGAGAGAGGCGCTAACGCTTTGGAAGTTTTATGTGGAGCGAGGAATTCGGTATTGATTTATCTTTACTATAGGGTTTATCAAATTGTCATGGTGAGCGGAGTCGAACCATGACCATGCGGCTTCGACTCCGCTCAGCCTGACTTGGCAAAATCAGCTCTATAAAAAACTAATTTTTCAACAATTTCAACGAAACAAAAACCTCCTGCGAGCTTGCCCCGAGGTTATTCCAGGCCCGGGCGGCACCAATGGAAATCGTTGATTCCAAATTAAACCAGTGGCTAAAGACAAAATTCACCTGGCCACCAAGGTTTACCCACTGGTTTGCACCGGGGCCGTTGGTCATCAACCCCTGGCTAAACCAGGAGGCATCGATGTAGCTAAGGAAATGCTGCCCCAATTTTAAACCGCTGAGACGCAACGGCGGTAGATTATGCTCGATCATAATTTTCGTAAAATAATCACCGTAGAGGCTGTTATAAGGAATACCGGGAAATCGGAACACATCGCGATACTGCTTTACCGGCTTGTTTTCCAGGTATTGATTGCCAAATCCGCCAAAGTAATATTTGGCCAGAAACAAATTTTTCCTGCCATAAACATATCCCGCGGCTGCTTTAACATGCAGGATATTATGAGGCCGCATCCATGTCAGGAATTGGCCCCACTCCCCATACAGTCCCCCCGAGAGCTGCGGTTTTTGAGGACTCATGCCCAGGGTCGAAACTGTGAGTTTCCACTCGCTGCCAAATTCATTGTCCACACTGCCCAATGCCTTGCGGACGTTTTTGGATGAAATACTGCTTTCAAACACGGCAAAATCAGGATTGTCTACCGGAACCGTGTTGTCGTGAATTGATTTGGCGCCGCGATAAATTGACAATTCGGTATGATGCTCGATTTTATGCGGCATATCATACTTCAAAAAGCGGGTGTGCCCGAGTTTCAAATTCGTGCCAATGAATCCGCTTTTTCTTTTGTTAAACAAATCGTAAAAACTTGACGCATTGTGATGCAATTCGGCATAATACTTATGCTTGTAATCGTAGCGGCCTTTAAAGTGAAAATCGGGCATTCCCGGCGTGCTGTTAAAATTGGAAACCCCCATTTCCAAATTCATCTTATGAAAGCTAAACGGATCGGCAAAGTTTGCATAAATACCAGCTGTCATTTGGTTTTGAAAACCGCTCACCACCGGGATCAACGAATGCACTTTGAGATGAGACAATCCGCTATACCCGTTGATTTCCGGCTCGCCTTCCGCCCGCGCTAATTCCGTAGCGGTTTCTACCAGCCAATTGGCAAGATAGGGATTTCGATCAATGACCTTTTGGCCGTAATATTGAATCGCCGTTAACTGTCCTGCCGGTCGATTGGGAATCAAAGCGGGAATAAATCCTTCGCTGGAAAATTCGAAAACCAACAGCGAATCTTCACTCACATAAACCGGGCGAAACAAGCCGCGCAAAGTATGGCTCAGCGGCTCTACGGTTGCGCTGCCCACGCGATTTCGATAGATGTTTGAAACACCATTGGTATAGGCATTCCAATAAAGATATTTTTCATCCGTGCTCCAGGAAGGAAATTCCGGGGAGCCATCCGCGCTAATGGTTTGATACAAAAATTTACCGCTTTTTTTAAACCGTTCGATATTCACTGCAATGACTTCCTGCTCGCCGCTGGGATGGTGCAGGGTGGCGGCAAGATATTTTCCACTGGGGCTGATGGCTAAATGCTGCAACACATCGCCATATTCAAACTCAATCACCGGGATAAGTGTTTGATACGGAACCGGCGAATACACCAACGATACTTTTCCCAAATGATGGCGGATGCCCCACAACTCTCGCGTTTGCGGCGAAACCGTCAACTGCCCGGCGCGAACATCTTCGAATAAGATTTTTGATTTTCCGCTTTCCAAATCTTTTACGTGAATATCACGAAATAGCTGGCTGTTATTAGTGGTATAAAAGAGCAAGTTCGCGCTGGAGTCGTAAGCGACAGAAGAAATTTGCAGCACACTGGGAGACGGCAGGGAACCGAACTCTTTTACGGCTTTGGTTTTTAAATTCAGCATCTTCAGGGAAGTAATTTGATGGGATTGTAAGTGACCAAAAATCAATTGGTTATCAGATGTCAAATACGGTTGCGTAACCCAACCAAATGCCTGATCGGAAAGTCGCCGAATTGAGGTTAGTGGTGCGGATTGCAGCGCTGCGATATTTTCATTTTGAAATCGCTTTTCGGATTCAATAAAATCTTGCCAGGCATTATCCAGCGGCAAACCGAAAGTTTTTTTGAAGCGCCCCTCAAACCCCAATCCGAAATCGCCGGGCGCAATGCGATACCAGGAGATTAGCCGTTCCGCGCTGTAATTGGCTGCGAGGTAAGCGAGGAATCGCGTGCCGTAAATATAGTGCAGGGAGCCGAGAAGAAAGGATTCGTGGATGCTTTTCGCCTCTAATTCCGTATGGGAAGGGAAGATGCCGTTTTCCAGCACGCGAGAGCGGAAAAACATTTCATCGAAATTGCCCAACAGCCGCCCGTAGCCGCCGCTCATCCAGGTTTCCGTAAATACGGCAATGCCTTCCTGGTGCCAGCGTGGGCTGTAACGATTTTGATTGGTGAGCAAACTATAACAAAC
>CAXHHS010000748.1:0-4049 GCA_964015645.1 uncultured bacterium | reverse complement strand
CTCGACATCTTCATCTGTTCAGCAAGCGTTGACATATTGAAAACCTGGTGGCGAGTTAAATTTTTTTCAATAATTTCGGTAACTTGCTTTAAAAATATCTCATCTTCTGGTGAATCCGAACCGGTTTGCGGCATTAATTTCTCTTTCTGACTAAGCACCTCCCTTAACTTTTGGCGCTGTTCCAAAAGGTTTCTGAGGCGTGCGGTTAACACCCGTATTCTAACCGGTTTTGAAATATAATCATCTGCGCCAATTTCAAACCCTTCAATTTTATCTTCTTCACCAGTTCGCCCGGTTAACAAAATCACCGGAATATGGCTGGTACGTAAATCTGTTTTTATTTTTTCACATAGTTCAAAACCATTCATGCCAGGCAGGTTTATATCGGTTATAATTAAATCCGGGTCAGTTTCTAACGTTTTCTCGAATCCTCGCAAACCGTCACCGGCTTCAAGAACCTGGTAATCAGACAAAAGATGATTTTGAAGATAAGCGCGCCATTCGGGCTGATCTTCTACCAGCAGGATTTGCGGCAACGTTTTCAAATTGCCATTAGAATCTGTTACCGGCAGCGGTCGCGAAATTTGAGAAAGAATTTCAATCTCTTCCGGTACCGGAACCCGACCGGATGGTATAATAGAACCGTTTTCAGTTATGTTGCCTGGGTTGTCTGGCGGAAGGTGCTGTTTCCATATCGGCAGGCGGATGGTAAATTCAGTGCCCCAGTCTATTTTGCTCTTCACGGCAATTTCACCGCCGTGCAATTCCAGAAGGCGCCTGGTGAGGGCAAGGCCTATTCCGGTGCCATCACGATTATCTCCGGCCTGGTAGTATAAATCAAAGATGTGTGGCAGTCGATCCTGCGGAATTCCGCAGCCTGTATCGCGAATATTTATTTCTGCCAGGTCTAACTCCCGGCCATTGGCCGCGGGATGGACGTGCGTTTCGATCAGAATTTTTCCATGGGATGGTGTATACTTAATGGCATTACCGATCAAGTTGTAGAAAATATCCTCTAGTTTGTCATGATCAAAATGCAGCATTATTTCTTCTACAGTTGATCGAAATGCCAGGGAAACCTGTTTACGCTTTGCATAAAGTTCGAAGGAATGGGTGATTCCATTCAGGAATGGGATAAGGTTGTCATATCTTGCTTTCAGCGGGAGTTTACCGGCATTCAATTTGGAGAGCTTAAGCAAGCGATCGATTAATCGCAGCATACGCTCGGCGCTATGTTCAATAATATCATACTGTTTGGTCAAATCTTTTTTGGAATTACTCGAACGGATTTCTTCCAATGGATCCAGGATCAGGTTAAGGGGCGTACGAAATTCATGGGATATATAGGCGAAAAAACGCGATTGAACTTGATTTAGTTCTTGAAGCTCTTCGTTCTGCTGCCGTACCAACTTTTGAGCGGCTCCCATTTTGTTACGAACGTGATACAATCGCATCACAATGCTGATGATAAACAGGATAGGAATCCAAATTTGCTTCTCAAAAAAGAGCGCCCATTGATACCAGAGACCGAATAAATTCGGGTGTAAAACGCGAAAGGAATTTTTTTCGGCAATCCATACCCGTCCCTGGTCATCACATGCGATATCTTGACCATGGGTAACCGCTTTTTGTAGATCTATTCGTAATGGGCTATCGAGTGTGCCTTTCAAAAAGAAATTCGCGATATTTTGGGGTGTTAACTTCCGAAAAAAACAAACCGGCGTCCAACTATCCTCCACATAAAGCCGATTATGGTAACAACGCATTACGTGAATATTCCCTTCCCGGTCAGACATAAAAAGATCTGAGTGGGCATCCAAACCGAGTGCAGCGCCTTCTAAATAAGCCGGATGTTCGTCAGCGCCATATACATACATACTATCTGTTTTTTCGCTTTTTAGAAATTCAAAGTGATGTTTTTGATGATCGATCGGGATAATATTACTGGCTTTTCCCGTAAAGATTCCGGATTTAATTTCGCCGCGAAAGGCCTCGCTGCTGATAATGTGATGGTGGTCTTCAGGAGCCGCCCGATGCGTAGAGCGATAGGCGACCGCACCCTCATCCCAGCGCGGCTGTCCAGGTTGGTCTTGAATCGGAAATTTCCAGATGAGTATTGAACGCGTGTCAGCCCGGCGGGGTATCCCGAAAATAATAAACTCCTGTTTAATGGCATTTGTGGATAAGAAGTATTGCATTTCGCTGTTTGGCGGAGCACCTGCAATATCTCCTTCAATCGCATCCAGGCTTTGCCATCCGGTGCTATAGGTGGTGTCTAATAGCGTAGTAAGATTGCAGACATAGGTTAAGTCCCTTGGTGAGGCGGCTGCAAGTATCATCGGACCATTTTTGAAAATTACATCTTTATCTTCATCCCGCTCCAAGGGGTGTTTGTATAATATTCCGTCATATCCCAACAGCCAAATCGTTTGTGCATTTTCGTTACCGGTAATTTCAATTCCGTTTAAATTGATTTCATCCTGCATCCTTACATCAAGTTTCTCCGAATTATCGACTTTTATAAATTCACCAAAACCGTTTGGCTGCCACCACAAATCAAACTCACTTACTTTGATTACATAAAGACGGGTGTGCGGAATTAATGAGATTGGGTTTACGCGCTGGATTGCCCATAAGATGGAGGTGCTGTCTTTGCTTAATTTTTTAAATTCAAGTTTGGCAATTTCCTGAATGGAAAATGCTTCCGACTTGATTAACGATCCCAGGGAATCCGACTGAAATGCTGTGATATAGGAATTGTTTTTCGGAAGTAAAAATCCCGGATGAGAGGTTGAAGGACTGCTATAAAAATCAAGAGTGACACGGTATCCGCCAACATGGCTATTTTGTAACACGGGAAAAGCACCACTAGCAACAAAGACCATTCGCGGGCCATAAGCGGAGTTTTGAACTTGAACTTTATACCATAACGCAAAGCCAAAAAATAGCAGAAGTATAAACTGAACAATCAATCCTCTTGTGAAAAGCCTTCTTCCACAAACAAACTCGCAAAACCTGTCAAATTGTTGCTTAAATTTCATTTTAAACCAACCCGACTATCATGCTTTGATTGCGCCTATTGCCTGTAAAATATAAAGAGATTTCCTTTTATAAACAAAAGGATGCAATTTTATATCAGCGCTTAAAACGTTGTTCGATTAATAGATGTCTTCCGGTGAGAAAGATTTCATTCTTTGCCTGATAAAGAAGCCCTGTTGGAGCCGATGAAAACAGTCTTGGAAATTGTTGAAGTTTTGTTTTTCCCGAGAAAGTTATACCGTTTTATTGATTATATATCCGCTGTTGTTTTCACGATTCAACCGCGGCGTTATTTTTACAACAGAAGTAAAAGAAATCTTAGTGGGGTTCGTCTTTTTGCTATTAAAGAAAAAGGCTAAACTCTTAAAATTAAAGAATTTAGCCTTTAGCGCTCCGGAGGAGGGACTTGAACCCCCAACCTAGTGGTTAACAGCCACCCGCTCTACCATTGAGCTACTCCGGATAATATGTTGTCTTACATCAGACGGCGATGAATATATACCGCGAATTTTCTTCTGTCAACACAAAAAAATCATTTTTGAATTTTATTTTCCCAATAAAAAAGGTGGTTTGCGCAGTTACAAACCACCTCGTTATACAACTATTTACCAGCTCAAATTTCACTTAGGCTTTGGTTTTACTTCTTGTCGATTTTGAAGCTGCTTTTTTTGCAGTTGTCTTTTTTGCAGCCGGGATTTCAATCTCAACGACCGAATTTTCAGTGCCAAAATCATTCAGGATAAGCGCGGCCGAATCATCATTCAACCATTCATTTTCATTTACGAGATAACGAAATTGGTATTCCCCGGCATCTAATTGCAAATCCGCTTTCCATACGCCACTTTTGTTCTTTTTCAACGGGGAAGAATCGGCATTCCAACCGTTAAAATCACCAACGACGGCAACAGAGTTTGCTTCCGGTAACGAAACTTGAAAGCTGGTTTTTTTTGTTCTGGGACTTACCTGTCTCTTATACACATCTCCGAGCCCACGAGACTCCATTGCATCTC
>CAXHHS010000747.1:0-4049 GCA_964015645.1 uncultured bacterium | reverse complement strand
CGGCACGGAATCCGGTATCAGCCAACGCTCGAAACTACCATACCGCCATGCCGCGAACCCGATCACTGCAAGACCTGCAACTGCCGCCGCTAATTTGGAAACTCGCCAGCGACCGGTTTGCACAGGTAAAGATGCCTGTGCTGGGTGATTAGATATAGAAACACCACCGCCATCCTGGTTTGCTGCCAGGATGCCTCGAATTTCTTTTATATTTTCCGGGCGATCTTCCGGTTTTTTTTGCAAGCAGGCATCGATAATATTTTTAATCGGCTCCGGCACATCTTTGCGATAAGTTTCCAGCGGCTCCGGTGCTTCATTTATAATATTGTACATTGCGGCAGCATGGTGGTCAGCTTGAAAAGGGGTAGCGCCAGCCAACATCTCGTATAAAATGATTCCGAATGACCAGGCATCCGAACGATGGTCAACTGCCATCCCTTGCAGTTGCTCCGGAGACATATAATTGATCGTTCCCATCGTAGAATTATCAGCCGTCAATTGGGTGGCGTCTTTCAATTTTGCCAGGCCGAAGTCGAGGATTTTGACATTCCCCGAAGTGTCGAACAAAATATTCGCCGGTTTAAGATCGCGATGGACAATATCTTTTTCATGCGCCGCTTTCAATCCGCTGGCAATTTGGATCGCAATATCAATAACCTCCGGGAGGTTTAAAACCTCCCGGAGGTTATTGTCGATAATATCTCGTAATTCCTGTCCCTCAACATATTCCATGATAATGAAAACATCGTCATCCATTTCTTCGATGGCATAAATCGTAGCAATATTGGGATGATTCAACGCCGCGGCAGCCCGTGCCTCGCGTTTAAACCGTTCAATCGCTGCGGATTTTTTGCTCAAATGGGGGGAAAGAAATTTAAGGGCGACCTTGCGGTGGAGTTTGGTGTCTTCCGCCAAATACACCATTCCCATGCCACCCTGCCCGATCTTTTCGATAATCCGGTAATGAAGTAGCGTTTTGCCAGCTAAATGATACATCTCACCCCTGCCTTCGTTAGGATGAAGTTAGAGGACTTACACCAAAAAATCAAGGGCTGGCATTTGACCCGGCAATTACGTTCTCAAAAGTATTCGATAATGAAATCAAGTTAAGAAATTATCCTTAAATGCTGCTCCTTATGTAGGGAAGGGAGTTTCAGTCTACGCTTCCACTCGTTTGATGTCTACGGGCGAACAGCCTTTTACACAACTTTATAAATGATGCCGGTAAAATGGCCCATTAGCGTTTTACCTCTTGATTATTTGAATGATGAAGCATAATATTAATTCGCATTATTACTTACCAAAAGGGGGAATTTCTCATGATACCACTCATCAACATTCGCGGCTACACTGCGCCCGATCCGCTTGACAAAGCTTCCGGCAGCGCCAGGTACCTGCTGGCAATCGCCATAAGCGCCATCCTCTCAATCTTATTGATCTACGCAATTAGCGACGTGTGGCGAATTATCGACTACCGGAGTATTTGGGTAAAAGTAGGACAGGTTGCTGTTTTCGCGCTGATTTTCACTCCGGTGGTCGTTGCCTTGCGCAAAAGCAGCTCGCTCGTCTTATTAGCGATGACGTTATTCCCCATTCTCTTTGTCGATCTCTATTTGGAAACGCATGTAAATGCCATTGGCGGAACTGCCCCCTGGACCTATTATCCCGGCAGCTTCCTGGGCAAAATCAATCCACCGGTTTTAAAGTTTCTGATTGGCCTTTCGGCAGATGCGTTTATTGTAGGCCCGCTCTGCCTTTGGATTACGCGGTTGCTGGCAAGCCTCCTTTTCAAAAATCGCCCCTACCCGGAAGCGCAGCCAACCCCGGAACAACGCCAGGCCCTGTTCCCAAAGGAATGGACACAAGAAATCGTCGCCAAACCGCAACGGGATATCGGTTACTGGATTCTGCGGCTGTTAGGGCTGGGCTACCTGACCTATCTCATGTTCCTGGTCGCCGGCGCATTAGGAAGCGCCGCCTGGCCTGCTCAGCTTGCCGGATTGCTCGACATGGCCTACAAAAACCCCGCCCTCATGATGAATACCTACGGCAAAATCGGTATGATGGTATTGCTCACTTTTATCGGCGCTTACAATGTTTCCCTGCGCTGGCATTGCACGCTGGTAATAGCAATCGCTCACATCATTTCTACTGCCGGTTCGCTGGCGTTCTATTTCTCTAATCCCGGCTCGCAGTACCGCGACTTTTTGCTCACATCAGCCATTGTTGATGGTGTGATGGTGCTGCTCTTCATCTTTATCCTGATCAAATATCGCAGCCAAACCGGCGATTATGGCAAAGTTAAAGAATTTCCGGCTTTCTTTTCCGTTCCGGCCTGGCTCAGCCGTATTTTGTATTATGCTATTGCCGTTGCCGGAGCCGCTATGGTCATCGTTGCTCTTTATTTTCGCGTGTTCGGCAATTCCGGCAGCGGGTTGGGTGCAGTTTATGGCTACCCCGACCCGATGTTGACCAACACGCTTACCCTTTATAGCACTATTGCGTTGATCGCTTTCTTGTTAGCTTCGCGCGAAAAACTTCGCGAACACCTCACCGGCATTATGCTATTTCCCATCGTTGTAGGGGCCATTACTTGCGTGGCCTGGTTTAGCATCAACGCTGACGTTTTGATCGACACACAGTCAGGAGGCAATGCTGCTGTTGATCAATACTTTATGATTTACGTTGTTGCCAATTTCGTAGTTGTTGCGCTGGTTGTGGCATTTCGGAAAATGTACTACGGCGTTGAGTATATCATTACGTCCCTGAGTCCATCGGAAGCGCGCAACGTTATGGCGATTTACGATGCATTTTACGGTGGCACATCGGAAGATAGAGCGCTGGCGCTGCGCCAAATAGATTTGTTCGCCGGAAATATCCGCGGCCGCAAACGGGGATTGGTGAATTTCCCCTTTTGGTTAATCGAACACCTCTTCAATTTTGTGTATGGATTGCACCCTGTCTATTCATCGATGAGCCGGGAAGAATGCCGTTATTTCATGCGAAAATATATGATTCGCCAGCCGCAAGAACGAAGCGCATCGTTTTCCCCCGATTTTGCAGAATTGGCTTTTGCGCTATCGGTCTCCGCCCAGGCGCTTTGCACCTTTGCACACTATGCCAGTCTTAAAAACCTGAATGCCATTGGCTATATCCCGCCGGATGCTCGCGAGCGGCTCAAAAGCGATTATCCATCTGCTCAACCACCTTCTTCGGATGCTGCCCAATTGCCCGGCGGCCCGGGCGACCCGTTCAATTTCAAACCCAATACCCCGGCACCGCCAAAACCCTTATTTGCCAAACGCCCGGTTACCGCTGTTTCCGAGCCGGACATCCCACCGGAAGTGGATTACCTCATTATGGGTTCGGGAGCCGGTGGCGCGGTAATGGCTTATCGCCTCGCCACCAGCGGCACGGTTGATCCAACAAAGATCGCGGTTATTGAACGCGGCGCCCGTTATTCCCCGCTGCAAGATATGAACGACAACGAGTTGGAGATGATCGCACGCTTTTATAAAGAAGGCGGCTTGCAGCAAACCAAAAATTTTGATATGATCGTTCTCCAGGGCGAGTGTGTTGGCGGCACCACCGTGGTGAATAATGCCGTTTGTTTCGAAATGAGCCCTAAAACCCGCGCAAAATGGGAAAACACCTATGATATCGATTTGAGCAGCCTGGATGCAGCATATCAAAAAATCCGCCAGGAACTGGATATCGTACCGATAGATGATTTCGCCATCAACCGTAATGTACGGGAGCGATTTCTTGCTGGCGTTGCCGGCTACAACCAGGATACGCCGGGAAATCAACTCACGCTGGAAAACCCGCTCCAGGTAAACGCCCATAACCCGGTGGGAGATGGACTCTGGAACCTCGGCAACAAGCGCCAGCGCAAACGCTCGATGCTGGAAAGCTACATCCCCTGGGCGGAAGCAAGCGGTGCGAACGTAATATCTAACACAAGTGCCGTCCGGTTTATCTCCGAAGATGGCAAACGAGCCGATAGCGTCTGTCTCTTATACACATCTGACGCTGCCGACGAGCTTCTT
>CAXHHS010000746.1:0-4051 GCA_964015645.1 uncultured bacterium | reverse complement strand
CTTATTTCCTATCGCCCCATTATCGCGAAGGGGACAAAAGAAAATCATATCCGGTTTGTCTCACAAGATAGCTGGCGCAAATGGGGCGTTATCGGCGTGGTGCGAACGGGAAAATCGATTTTCGAATACGCGGACTTTCGCGACGGGCGGCAGGCCCGGGTGAATAACATCGATTTTTTTGCAATGCTTTCTATTATCCACTCCAACGTGGAAATCTCCCATTGCGAATTTTTGGATTCGTTTGGTAAAGATGCCATCAACGTGCGATACGGCGAGGTTGTGATGGAAAATAACACGATTATCAACACCTATAAAGACGGCATCGATCTGGATGGCGGCTCTGGCGTTATTCGGCATAACAAATTTGTCAATTGCGAAGACGAAGGCATTGACCTGAGCGAAAACGAATTGGTGCAAGTATACGAAAACGAAATCCTCGACAACCGCGGCGGCAGCATTGGTGCGGATGTCAATTTGGATGTTATTAAAGCACAAAATGTGCTAGGATTCTATAAGCATTAAATATCCGATGCTCGATACTGGTTATAAAATATCAAGCATCCAGCATCGAGTATCATTTTATTGACTGCTAAAAGTGTTACGTGGAATAAAGTTTTAAGAGAGGCGAAAATTGAAAATCCTATACCTAACCCCCGCATTTCAGCACCCGATTGTCCGGGGTCCTACACGATGTTACCATTTTACGAAGGAATTGTGCAATCGCCACGAAATCACGATGATGACCTTGATTCGCTCGGAAATTCCCAACGATGCGTTTGTGGAAATGAAATCTTATCTCAAGAAAATATATACATTTAACGCAATGGGAGAATCCACAAATGGCAGCAATGGAAATGGTATTGCGAAAAAAGTGAAAACGACATTTACCGTCTCGAATGCTGTAAAAGGGATGCAAACGGCGTTTTTAGACCTAGTCAAACGCGAATCTTTTGACGTGGTGTTATTTCACGGTAAATCCATTTACCCGGTTATTGAGGATTTTGATGATTTACCGGTTGTGATCGATTTTTGTGATGCAACTTCAATGCGGATTAAAGATCGGATGAAGTTTGATAGCCTGACCAAACGCTTGATGCTTTCCCGGCGCTACAAAAATTTTCGCCAAATCGAGCAGAAGATGATCAACAAAACGCCGCATGTAGCTTTTATTTCTTGCCGCGACCGCGATGCCAATATGGAAAATCGTGAAGGCATTCGGATCGTGCCGATTGGCGTGGATTTGGATGTTTGGAAACGCCGCTCCGACAAACCGCAAAAAAATACCCTGGTATTTACCGGCGTCATGAATTATCGCCCGAACGAAGATGCCGCGCACTATTTAATCGATAAAATATTGCCGCTGGTTCGCCCGCAGGTGCCGGATTTGGAAGTGCTCATCGTCGGGCGCGATCCCACATCTTCGCTGGTAGAAAAAGGCAGCCAAAACCCGGATATTACCGTCACCGGGTTTGTGGATGATGTTCGTGATTACCTGGAGCGGGCTACCATTTTTGTGGCACCGGTGCGCTATGCCTCCGGCATCCAAAACAAAGTGTTAGAAGCCTTTGCGATGGAAATGCCGGTAATCTGCACCTCGATTGTCGCCCAGGGATTACAGTTTGATGATGCGGAAGATACCCCGGTTCACATCGCGGATGATCCCAAACCGTTTGCCGAAAAGATCATCAATCTTTTGAATGATAGACAAGAACAAAAACGGCTGGCGACAGAAGGGCGAAAATTTGTTGAAAGGCACTTCATCTGGTCAAAGAATGCAGAAATTTTAGAACAGATGTGTTTGGATGCAGTTGCCGAAAAAGCGATAACTCAATAATTCTAATTGTGTAGATATCGGTTTTTAACCGCAGAGTTCGCAAAGATACGCAGGAGAAAAGATAGCTACTGTTTTTAGCTCCGCGTTCCTCCGCGCACTCTGCGGTGAAATAAAAATGCAATTAACTTTTTGATAACAGAAATGAATAAGGAGTTCAGAATGAAACAATACTCACAGGGCGGTGTTTCCGTCGGCGGTGGGCGTGGCCACACTTCCGGTGGATTATTGGAAGATGCTGCGCGTGCATGGGGATTTTCTTCCACCGGAAATGTTTTGATGTTGTGGGGAATTCCGGTGCTGATCGTAATGGGCGCGGTCGTTGCCGCTTTGTTAGGGAAACCGGCTTACAAATGGTACACCGGCGAAGATAAATTTGCAGAAGTTATGCAGGTTCTTTTTTATACCGTTGCTTTTGTATTTTGTAGTGTCATCATCAAAAACCTCTTTAACAAAGACGAAAAAGCCATCGCTGGCCTTTATGTGATCGTATTCCTGGGGTTATTCTTTTTGATTGGCGAAGAACTAAGCTGGGGGCAGCGATTATTCGGATGGGAAACATCCGAAAGTTTTAAAGAAATCAATAAACAAGATGAAACGAATTTGCACAATGTTTATGGCGTCGGGTCAACATTTAAATGGGTGCAAATGCTCATCGGCGCTTATGGCACAATTTTGCCGTTGCTATTGCTCAAACTGAATGTGTTTCGCCAAAACGAAGAATTCTTTTCCTTTGTGATTCCACATTTTTCCCTGATCCCGTTTTTTATGCCCCTATTTGTTTGGCGCTTTTACCGCAACGTATTCGATCCGCCAAAAGAATTTTACTTTGTTATATCGGAATTTAACGAGGTAATGGAATTTGTTCTGGCGGTCGGTATGGCGTTATTTATGATTTACCAGTATCGCCGGTTAAAAGCAGGAAGAGTGTAAAGGAGTGCAAAATTTATTTTGCAAACAAATTTCGTAGGGAATAAAAGTAATATTATGATAGAAATGACCTTAGCAACAAAATTCATCCCCGGTACAAATTTGAGCGGGAATTTAGCATGTGCCGATTGGCGCTATTTACTGCCCAGTTTGGAATTGGATAAAATACTTTGCATTGGTGCTCCCACTGCACGGGTGCTCGGCGTGCTTTCCACTGTTGGAAAAACGATTCATATCGCGGCGAAAGAAGAAAATCGCCTAAAAACGATAAAGCATGAGTGTGAAGAAAGGGGATTAAAAAATATCCAAATCCATCCTGTGAAGACTTATTCCGATTTACCTTTCAGTGCAAACAGTATTGATTTGCTGTTTCTGACAAAAAAATCGAATAATGAAGTGTATCTCAGTGAAAAAGAGATTCTCAAGGAGTTGAAAAAACTCCTGAAGGCAAAAGGAGTTATCTATTTTGAGACCAGCAGTTTAAAAGCGCGAAGCTCAGCGCAAAGCTCTATCAAAGCATTAGCGCGCGATGGCATTTCCGTTAAAGGGAGTTATTGGTTAACCCCGTTTACCGGCCATCTTCGCACCGCAGTTCCGGCTGGTAACAAAACCATTTCAGCCTACTTTTTCAAAAATGTGATGTTTGGCCAGTCGTTTAAAAAACGCACTTTGAGCAGGGTAGGGGGCATGTTAAGTAAGACCGGGCTGATAAGCCCGGTGGTTCCGCGACATGCGGTAATGCTCCACAAAACCAATGGAAATGGAACGGCTTCGGATAATCAATTTGTTGATGTGCCGGAATACATTTCGAAAATGGCAGAGAAAGCCGGATTGGATTTATCGAAATATACATTTGGGTTAAATGCCCGAGGTAAATATAATGCGAACAAAGTAATCTTTTTCCTTTTTGGCAAAAAAAGCCGCCAAATCGAAATCGTCTTAAAAGTGACTCGCGCGCCGGAATTTAACTATCGCTTAGAAAATGAATTTCATGTACTCAGTAAACTTTCCGAAGGCGGGTTTGTGGGTAAAGAAACTTACCCCGGGCCGTTATTTTTTGACTATCACAATAAATTAGCCGTGCTGGCAATTGAAGCCGTTCACGGAAATCCTTTTCGCACCAGAACGCAGGCCACGGCAAATTGCCCGGTTGCCCATAGCGCCATTCAATGGCTGCTAAAATTGGGGAAAACATCCGCAAATCCAGATGCAGTAACGCCAAAGGATGTTGCTAAAGCGTTAAAGCAATTATTCGAAACGTTTACGGATATTTACAAATCACCAAAAGAA
>CAXHHS010000745.1:0-4055 GCA_964015645.1 uncultured bacterium | reverse complement strand
GCGATGCAATGGAGTCTCGTGGGCTCGGAGATGTGTATAAGAGACAGTCGTAATAGGTGGAATCGAGCTTAACGGCTTTTTCCAGGTTGCCTTTGGTCTTCCGCCCGCTAAAGTAGCCTTTCACAAAACTGCGATTGACAACGTGGTAGAGCGCTTTAACACCGTTTGCCATTGCCAAATAAAAGTAGCCATCGGGATCATCTTTATAGCGGTCTCGATACGCTTCTGCCACATCAACCGATTTCTTGAATTGATTTTCCAGCGTTTGCGCCAGCGAATCATTATTCTGATCCATCGAATAAATTAACCCGGAGACATAAGCTTGCAAGGCATAACCATGCGGATATTCGGGATATTCCTGCTGAATCTGTACAAAAACCTGTTCGGCCTCCTGAAACCGGAGCTGGTAAATATTTTCTTTACCTTCCAGCACCAGGCTGTCTAATTTTGCGGAAGACGTTGTTCTGGTAAACGCTGAAAATGGTAGAGAGATGATAAATAGTATTATTAGCCAGAAGAATGCCCTGCCAGTATTAATAATACTGGCAGCAAAGCTAAAACTATAATTCTCCGATATAAAAAAGATTAATCTTTTTTCCTTCATCCTTCATCCTTGAAACTTTGCTCGCATGACTCTGCTTTTTGTTTTTCAAAATCTTTTAAATTGGCAATGATTAAATCCAAATATATATCATCCGTAATTTTATCTAGTTTATTGTTTTTTAAGAACGAGAATACGTTCGATCTTCGTTGTTTTCGTTTTTCTTCTTGACCTCCTATCATCAGGAATTTTATCACTATAAATTTTTTCTATATTAAACTTATTATCAGTCGCTTTTTTAGCTAGTTCGCCTAAAATTTCTGCTGTGTTTTTAGTTTTCCCATTTTTTTCTACATCTCCTAACACCAGAACACAATTTCCTCCTGTTTTTAAAACTCTTCCCATTTCCTTCAGGCAGTTTGCCATTTGGGATATGTAAACTTTATTGTTTGCTGTTAAAGACTTATCTAATTCTTTCCAATCTTTACATCCTAAAAACCAAAGACGAAGTCGATTATCACGAGCATAATCGAGAGCACCAAAATAAGGAGGACTTGAAATAATTGTATCAACGCTTTTATCCGTTAGGGGTAAGTCCATAACGTTCTTTTGCCAAACTTGATATCTTCTATTTTCCCAATTTTCAGTTAAAAAAGGTCTTTTATATGCCCTTTCTATTTTTGCTATTAATCTAGAGCGTAAATCACGATATGTATACATCGCTGGAAATTTTTCAGGAGGGTATTTTGATTTTCGTAAATATGGAACTAAATGGCTAGACGGATAAGACAGGAAACCCGGCCGTACATGCTGTAAAATACCCAAGAGACAAGACAAAATGAAATAATTTTTTGAACGCTTCAAAATATCAAATGCTGCTAAAACTTCTTGTAAAGTTCTTGGATGAAAAAATTCTTGAACCCATTCAGGCACATCAGAGAAGTCTGACGCTTGAGCTGTTTTTTCTATTATATTAAGAAGGTTATATGCTAGCTTGAGCGCCTGTTTTTTAGTTTTAGGCGTTTCTAACTTACCCTTTGTTAAGGTATATGCATATAAATTCAGATCATTTGCCCAAGCAATTCTTCCATTAATTGCTGCTTCAAAGGGCACAACTCCAGAGCCATTGAAAGGATCAAATACTATTTCATTTGGCTTAGAATACAATTGAATTAAAACGTTAGCCATTCCTGATTTCATTTTTCCAACATAAGGCGATAGTTGTTGAATAGTGCTTTCTTTTTCATTATAGGAACCTCTCCACAATCTTGAATCTAATTCTGTAATTTGATTAAGATTTCCAAAGAGGTTGAGTTGAATATCATTTTTCATAATCTATCTCAGAATTTACGTACGGGGATTCCATGCCCTTGATTTGCTTTCATCGATTACAATAGTATCATGAACTACTCTAACTATTCTTTGTAAGCGATCATCATTTAGTTTTACAAGTTCCACATGCACTTCCCAAATATGCTTAGGTAATTACTTCTTCTGTACTTTAAATAAATCTAAGATCAGGTTTGGTAGTAGTAGTTCTTTTAATTTATGAACAGGTGGGATAGGATCATCAATAGTTGGTATTCTTTTAGGAAATAAGAATATATCTGGAGCTGCATTAAGCCCTATTTTTTCTTCCATTCCTTTATATTTTGGGCATGGTCGAGCAGAGGTTCCGCATAATAAATCTTTAAAAAATAAGACATCAACTCTTTTCTTTTTTTTAACTAACTCATTTGTTATTCTGTTAATAATTGAATGTGCGCCATGAGCAGGTTGATTAACTATAGCACCATCGAGATGGCTCCAAAGACCAAACTCTTTTGCCCAAATTGGGCGATCAGAGATATTTATACTATTGCCTTCCCCGCCTTTAACTTCTAAAGCAGCGAAATAATCAGGATTCTGTCTTATTTGGATCGTAAAATCATATCTTTGTTTAAAACTATTATGTTTAAAATTATGAATTTTTGAATGTGTTACTAAGTTATCAAGAACATCTTTCACTAAACCTTCGCGGCCAATTGTTGATGAGGAAATAAATTTTCCTCTTATACTTTCAATTGCAGATCGAAAGACCAATCCAGATTTGTAATCATGGGGGTTAATATTATGTTTCTTTAAAATTTCAGGGTGTAGAATATCTAAATCGGAAAGTAACTCAATTGCAGGATTAACTTGAGAAACTATTCGTTCTTCATGTTTACAGGGTAATGCCACGAGTCTCCCAATATTTTATAACCAGATGCAAGGCTGAAAAATAAAAAAAATCGCCGAATTATAAAATTTGTATTTATTAAAAAGTTACACTCTTCCATATACTTTAACTGCCGTACCGGAAATTACCGCTGTTTCCTGACTGCAAAGTGCTAAAATCGCTTCTGCAATTTCCTGCGGTTTAACCCATTTATCAAAATCTGCATTGGGCATTGCCTGGCGATTTGTTTCCGTATCGATGATACTAGGTAGAATGGCGTTCGCCTGAACGTTGTAATCTTTGCCTTCGCTGGCAAGTGTTTTTGTTAAGGCGAGCACTGCGGCTTTGCCGGTGGTGTAAGCGGCCATTCCCGGCGGCAACTCCAAAGCGGCACGAGCAGAGATAGTAATGATTTTCCCACCATCGTTTTTCTTCATCAGTGAAAATGCCTCGCGAGTGCAGAGAAATGTTGTCGTTAAGTTCAAAGAAATCATGTGATTCCATTCTGAGAATGGCATTTCGGAAATATCACCGCCCATCCAAAATCCGCCGATGAGATTGGCCAAAATATCCAGTTTACCATATTTTTCGGCAATTGCGCCAAAGAGGTTTTTTACGGAGTTTTCATCTGTTAAATCCGCTTTCATGCAATCTAAATTTTGAGCATCGCCGATAGTCTGTTTTAACTCTTCAATTTCTTTATCAACAATGTAGCTGACGACGACAGTTGCGCCGTGATCCAAAAAAGATCTGGTGACAGCCTTTCCCAATCCCCCGCTGCCGCCGGTGATTAAAACGATTTTATTTTTAAAAGGCATTTATGCCTCCATCCATTAATCCATCTTGAAAATCCTGTTCATCCCGTCAAAAATCAAATCTTCCCCTTCAACTTGTTAATCTCGTCCCGCAGTTGTGCTGCGCGCTCGAACTCCAGGTTCGTAGCAGCTTCCTTCATCTCTGCCATCAGGCGGTCGATCAATTCCTGGCCGGTGAGTTTATCCATATATTGAAATTCGCGAGGCGTTTTTTTGCCGCCAACTTTATATTTGGCGCGAACATCGGCGACGGCGGTGGATTGCATAATTTCATCCACTGTTTTGTAAACCGTTTTCGGTGTAATACCCTGCGATTGATTATATTCTGCTTGAATTTTGCGGCGGCGGCTGGTTTCATCCATCGTCGCCTGCATCGCTTTGGAAATGGAATCACCGTAGAAAATCACCTTGCCATTGGCGTTTCGGGCAGCGCGACCGGCGATCTGCAGCAAAGCAACTTCCGAGCGCAAAAATCCTTCTTTATCGGCATCAAGAATGGCGA
>CAXHHS010000744.1:0-4059 GCA_964015645.1 uncultured bacterium | reverse complement strand
CGCCATGCGCTCTGTGCTCTGCGTTTTGCTTTTATCTTTTAAATCCGAAATCCGCATTCCGAAATCCGAGATCGAAGAAGCCGAAATCTGTTCCGCTTTCAAATACGCCTTCCCTAACGGCAGCCGAACGATAAAAGTCGTACCCTTATCAACCTCACTTTCGACAGAAATGCTGCCGTGGTGTAATTCCACTAACTCTTTAGTCAATGCCAGCCCAATGCCAGTGCCTTGATGCTCGCGAGTGGTAGAACTATCTACCTGGTAAAACCGGTCGAAGATATGCGGCAAGCGATCTGCCGGAATACCAATGCCGGTATCTTTTACCGCGATTTCTACGAAATCACTCATTTCGGATTTTCGATTTCGGATTGCCGATTTGTTCTCCTTTCCGAAATCCGAAATCTGAAATCCTATATCCGAAATCACAGAGACTGCTACTGAAATAGAGCCGCCTTCCGGCGTAAACTTAAAGGCGTTGGACAGCAAATTATACATCACCTTCTCAATCTTTTCCGGGTCGAATGATGAATGGGTTTCCTGCGTATTGCTTTGGAACCCAAGTTTGATTTTTTTCTGTTCGGCGGCGGATTCAAAAGAATAGGTAAGTTGTTTTACCAGGGCGGCAATATCACGATATTCGGTTTTGAGTGCCATTTTGCTGGCTTCCAATTTGGAAAGGTCTAAAAGCTGGTTGATCAACCGCAGCAATTGCTTGCTATGGCGAAAAGCCATTTGCAGTTTTGATTCATCGCCGGCGTCTCTCTTCTTTGATAAGAGACTGTCTATTTGTCCCAATATCAACGTTAACGGTGTGCGGAGTTCATGAGATATATTAGTAAAAAAACGGGATTTCATTTTATCCATTTCTTTGAGTTGCTCTGCCTGCATTCGCACTTCTGCGGTTCTTTCGGTAACGATTTTTTCTAATTCCCGGGTTTTTTGTTCTAACCGTCGTACCCGGTTTTTAACAAGCCCCCAAATAACAAATCCGGCGAATATGAGATAGAGAGAATAGGCCCATATACTGCGATACCAGGGTGGAAAAATGGTAAATGTAAATACAGCTTCTTTACCGGGATGATCGTAAATATTTTTTGCGCGCACCCGGAAACGATATTCGCCTTCGGGGATTCCGGTATAATCTTTTTGAGTTTCGGATGTCCAGCTCGACCAGCGATTGTCAAATCCTTCCAAAAATGTTTGAAATTGGTTCGCAGCCGGGTTTTCATAAGCGGATGCGGCGTATTCAAACCGTAATGTATGGTTACCGTAATTTAGTTTTGGAGCCGCTAAACCAGGCCCTGGATGCCCGCCGTAAAGTAGAGAATCGCCATTTAACGTTACCCGGCTGATAAGCGTGGTAAAATCCACTGTGTAATTTTTTTCAACAAACGGGTTGTAGCGAATTAATCTATCGACAGTAGCAAACCACGTGAGACCGTTTTTTTCGGGATAAATCTGAAAAAGCCCTTCCAGCAATTCTGACACACGTGAGAACGGTAAACTATCCCATTGATATGCCCCGCTTTCCAGCGGTCGCAAAACTCCTGTCTCCACGCCGTCTTCCCGGGCTTTTTGCAACCAGGTATTGCCATTGTGACCCTGTACCACCCGGCCGATATGCGCTGTTGTATCGGTAAAGGCGCTTCCAAAGCTAGAATCCGGTAGAAAGCGATCCTCGGTCGCGTCGAAATGATAAAGCCCGCGGCCTGTTGCTACTCGTACCCGGTCATCGACTCGGCATACGTAAGCGCCACCCGGCGGTAAACCCTGCGATTTGCTATACTGGCGAAACAGCATTTCTTTTTCAGCTGTTTGATCAAAAAAACCACGTGGCCAATTGGGAATGCGAATAACGCCTGAAAACGCGGTTCCCAACCATACATCCCCATTTCCGGATTGGGTAATACTGCGTACCTGGTTTTTAATGTTCGATATTCTCCCGGCAAATTCCCAACGGTTAGCCTTTAGTTCCAGCAGGGCTACGCCATCAATTAACCCGACAAATGCCTGTTTTGGGTTAACCGGAGAGCGAAATAGTGTAAAGGAAACGTCTTTGCTGAGCCGGGTAATTTGATCTTCCTCAATCGCATAAACCCCTTTGGTGGTCGCAACCAGCAACGTTTTGCTGCTGGAAAGCAGCGACCAGGATTCATTGCTAAAATCTGCAAACCGGTTAAAAACCGGCCAGGCGCTTTGGCGCTCGCTCAAATAAAAAAGCCCTTCACTGGTAGCGGCATAAATGGTGGTTTGATGGCGAACCACATTATAAATGGTGCCTTTAAGCCCCTCGGTCTCGGAGAAAAGCGAAAAAGGTTCGGGAATTTCGATGCGTGCCAATCCCTGGTCAAAGGTCGCCCATAATCCACCCTGGGCGTCGGGCTGTAAACGATGCACCGCTTGATCGATTAACCCGGATGTTTTATCCAAAATTTGCAGCAGACGGCCCTGACGGTCCAGGTGGATAATACCGTTATGCCAGGTTCCGATTGCAAGTGTCCCATCAAATAACGGAATCGCATAATTCGCTTCACTTTTTCGTAAAAGATCATCAGCTTCGGTGGGAAAAGGGTCTATTTTATTACCATCAAACAGAAATAGACCCTTGCTATCGGATACAATTAGAATGGGCTGCGCTTCGGCATCAATGCCGCCGGCAGAATTTTGGGGAAACGTAAACATGTTGCCAATAGGCTCTGTGAGAAATAATTCTCCGTCCGGAACCGGGCGAATGGAATCACCATCGATTGAAACAAGGCCGGTTTGCCCTTCCCGGGAAAAAATTTGCTGCCTGGCGGCATAAAGGCCAAAAAAACTGGTTTTTGTTCGCCATATATCATACGCATCGCTAAACGATGATATGCTTGTCGCTTCCGAGGCATTGCGCCATCGTAAAATATATTTTGATGTATGGAAGTAAACGTCTTTCCCGATTGTTTGAATATGGGTGGAAAATCCAAACTCACGGTCTTTCTCCGGAAGATGTGCTGATAAAGAAGTGTATTGTAACTGCCCGATTGAATCGGCAGAAAGATACCCTAACTCATTTCGGCCACCGGCATAAATGCGCCCGCTTTCGCCTGTGCCCAGGGCGAAGGCGAATGATTTTTTCGGCAATTCTAACAATTGCCAGCGAACGCCGTCGAAGACTACAATCCCTTGTGTATTACCTAAATACATTATGCCGCGATGGTCTTGCGCAATCGCCCAATTTTGAGGATGTGCTCGATACGTTTTATAACTATAATTTTGAATGAAGGGGATACCGGTTTCTTTGTATAGAAGATTATTTGCAGATTGCGGTAAACCGGTTTTGAGAAGTGCAATGCAAAACAAGAATAAGAAAATATAAATAGCCGTTTTTTTCATCTTTATTATCTCTAATACATAGATCGTGCTATTATATCAAATCTTTATTTTAGAGACAAAGTTTTTAGGCTATGGCTTGGTATAAAATCCGTTCGCCTCCATTTTATTCGCTCCCTGCGGTTGCAGCGTGCCGCAGATTTGCTTTCCCAGAACGCTGGCACGGTTTCGGAGATCGCTTACCAGGTTGGATTTTACGATCACGCTCATTTCTCGCGGCATTTTAAGAAGCAATTTGGCTGCTTGTCCTCGGCGTTCAAAAGAAAAATAGTATAGCTGCACAATCCCAATTTGTGTAATTATTCGAAAACTCTACTGACATCACTAAAGCCTTATTACGGTTTTCATCACAAATTAAAAATTTCTATCCTATTGTCGATTATTTTTACCGGGTAGTGGTTAAAATACATACAATGTAACGTTTTAGATCATTTGTGTATGTCTTTTTATCGTTTCGTCAGGTTGAATAAATACAAAATAACTTTTGGTAAATAATTTGATCGTTGCTAAACTATCGAGAACCAAAATAACTCAGGAGACGGTTTATGGCAGGCAAAGAAAATCGAATTCAGCGATTTTATAATTATTGTTTCAAAGCGGTTATTTTATTGCTTTTGATTGGAAGTTTGTTTTTACAGGCGCAAGATATCAAAGATACGCTTTTTAAAGATGCTAACACTGCATTGTTAGAAG
>CAXHHS010000743.1:0-4065 GCA_964015645.1 uncultured bacterium | reverse complement strand
CTCGTTCACCTTAACAAATGCTGCCAGCGTTGGCGCTTCGATATCAAAATCTTTCAAAAAAACCGAAAAGTTGCAAACCACGTGCATTTTGCCGCCATCGATTGTGATAACGCCCGGCGCTTCCAATGCCTTTTCTTTCCCATGAATATGGATTTTTCCGCTGGCGGCAACGTTGTAAGCGAGAACGGTTGAGTCGATTTTTTCGAAACCGGATATTTCTCCTGCAAATCTCGTCATCTGCCATTGGTCGGTTTCCAGAACATCTCGCATATCGCGGTCGCGTTTACCGTTGCCGGTATCGAGTGTGTTTAGATCAACTTCAAACAGCATTTGCGTGTTTTTCTCAAAGTGCGTTTCGCCTTCCCAATAGATGTACCCGTCGATATTATCGGTAACGCCATCGAATGTTAATACCACTACTTCCGATGTAAATTTTACCAGGTTTTTAGCATTTTTATCGACGTGCCATTCATGGGGCTGCGCAAATGCCATAACTGTCAAAATGATGATTAAAACTAAACTTCTAAGCATAATTTCCTTTCCGCTTTATTCGTTGCAGAAAGCATAAGACTTTTCAACCGGGCGAATATGTATAAAAAGTTACAGAAAAGAAAGTTGTAAATAATATCTATATTGGGTACATTAAATTGCGATCAAACAATCTCGTACCATCGATAAGAGGAGGCTGTATGAGAATTCTTACCAATATCAAAAACCGGTTTCGGTTGAATTTGATTGAATTCGGAAAGCGACTATTGCTGATGTTGTTGATGTTAAGTATATCGCCGTTTTTGCAGGCGGGCGGGAATTCGATAACCGAAAGCGGGCAACAAGGAACCGTTGATTTGGAAAGCAAAGTCATCAAAATATTTGAGCAAAATTGTGCCAGGTCCGGATGCCACGTTGGTACCACTCCCATGATGGGCCTAAAATTAACAGCAGATGAGTTTTACGCGCGAACCGTTAACCAGCCCAGCACAGAAATGCCGGAGTTGATGCGCGTTAAACCGGGGGAACCGGACAGCAGTTACCTGGTGATGAAAGTCCTGGGCACGGCAGATATTATTGGCGGGCGAATGCCCTTTGGCCGCGATCCGCTTTCGGATGAGGAAATTTCGACAATCGTTCAATGGGTAGAAAGTATTCAAGAAGTGGATACGGAACGAATACAAGAAAGCGAACCAGACCCCCTGCTGCCGTTTCATGGATGGAAAGTTCTCAATACGCCCACCAGCCGCATGGTTGATAAGGGGGATTTTTTATTTTTGATCAGCCACCGGTTTATCCCGCCGGTTAAAGCCGGTTACGAGGCGTTTTGGGGGTTGGATGGCTCCGGCATCATCTTTTTGAACCTCGGCTACGCTATCTCCAATCGGCTATTTGTAAACCTGGGTAGGAGCAATTCCCAGGATGAGCTTGAATTGGATATAAAATTCGGATTAAAACGGCAATACCCCGGTGATAAACTGCCTTTTGCCGCCTCGGTGATGGGATTTTTGGGATGGATTACGGAAACCAGGGGAGATGAAGATGCCTTTCGTTCCGAGGCGTTTCGACCGGGTTTGCAGCTAAGCCTTTCCAGCCAATTGGTAAAAGGCGCATCGCTGAATGTGGTGCCGGGAATATTATTCAACCCCAGCAGCGAGCTAGATGGAGAAGACCCGGTTGTAACCCTGGGACTGGCCGGCAAAATCCATATTTGGAAATCAATTTCGATTATTGGCGAGTGGGTTCCCATTCTTTCCGGTTATACACCGACATTTACATCCGGCGAACTGAATCGTTTTGATACCTGGGGAGCCGGAATTGAGTTGGGTGTCGGCGGGCACGCTTTTCAGATTATCGTAACCAACTCCGCCGGATTAACGACTCCCCAATACCTGAACGGCGGCAGCCTGGATACGGGTGATGATGGTGTTCGCTTAGGATTTAATATTTTTAGACCGCTTTAAATCAGATCTTGTTTGGAGAACATGTAGCCAAACCTTTCAACGGTTTAAATAATTGGCCACAAGGCTAAAAAGGAGATACTTAAATGTATAAAAATCATATACTAAAAACCTTTTTTCTCAGATTGCCTGTTTGCTTATTTTTCCTGTTGAGTACTATGGGATGCGAACATTTGGAACTGGCGGATACCGGCACTGGTCCCACCACGCCGAGCGAACTAGATTCCCTCGCGAGATTTAGTATCATTCAAGAGAATGTTTTTAATCAAAACTGTGCCCTTTCCGGCTGCCATTTGGGTGGGAGCGCCCCTTTTGGGCTTGATTTGAGCGAAGGCAATTCTTTTGGCAATTTAGTGAATGTTCCCAGTCAGGAAATCCCGGAATTAATGCGCGTAAACCCCGGCAAACCGGATAGCAGTTATATTATTTGGAAGCTCGAAGGCCGGCCGGAAATTGTTGGTGCACGGATGCCGTTTGGCCGCGATCCGCTGCCCGACGAATTGATCGAAACAATTCGTCGCTGGATAGGGGGAGCGACGAATAATTAGCAAAAGTCTTCAATTTGGCAATGCCCCGCGTTTAATCCATAACCGAATTGAGTCGATGGCGGCAGGTGAAAGCGGCGGCAAATCAATCGGCATACGGGAGCCGCTTATTTTATCACTATCCAATAATTTTAAGAACAGGTAGCTGCTATCGGGATCGCCGGGTTTAATTCGACTAAAGCCACTCACCTGCGTATTTAAAACATTAACGATATTATCGTATGCCAATCCTTCGCTAAGGTTGGGGACTTCCAAACCGCCATGGCAACGGCTGGTTGCACAAATTGGCGTGAAAACATTTTGTTGAATTGACGAGAATTGCGACGTTACCGATAGCGAAGCGGATGCGTCAAAAATAGTTGGCACACGCTCGTCAATTTGATCGGCACATGTGGAGAATATTAGTAAAGCAAAGGCCAGTCCTGTTGACTTTAAGAAAATATTATTGTATAGATCTTTGAATAGTATCATAGCTTAACCTGCAATAAATATATTCTCATTCAGCCAAATTTCCGATTACGACTCGTTCAATTTGCTGATAATCTTTGTGAATTTCACTAGTAAATTTTTCGTTAGTCAATAATGCAGCGACCTTTTCTGCTTGATCGTACCCGGTTTCCAGAAAAACAGTACCGTTGGAAGCGAGTACATTTTTGGCAACCGGTATCAAACGATTATAAAAATCCATGCCATCTTTCCCGCCAAAAAGCGCAACCTTTGGCTCAAAATTTTGAACCTCTGCTTGCAAGCCGGGCCAATCGGCCTCGGAAATGTAGGGTGGGTTGGATACTAAAATGTCAAAGTCGAATTTGCCGGAAGAATTCGCCACATACGTAAAAAAATCATCTTCAATAAAATGAATTGTGACATCATTTTGGGCCGCATTTTCCCGGGCGATTGCAATTGCATCCGGGCTTTTCTCAATCGCATATACTTCCGCTTCCGAGAAATATTTTGCCAGGGAAATTGCAATACAGCCGCTTCCGGTACCAATATCTAGAATTTTTGATGTATTTAAGTCATTTGTTTTCAAATAGTTAATGACACAATCGACCAATAGCTCCGTATCCGGGCGGGGAATCAATACGGCGGGGGATACCTTAAAGGGAAAACCCATAAATTCAGTTTCACCGAGGATGTATTGCACTGGCTCGCGTTGCGCACGCCGCTGCACAAAAACTCGATATGCCGTTCGCTCATCAGCAGACAAAATTCGTTCGAATTGCACATACAATTCGATACGTTTGCAATTGAGCACATCCGCTAACAGTAATTCGGCACTTAAACGAGGTTCGGAAATGTTTTTTGATGTGAAGTAATCTGTGGTCCAATTAAGGATTTTTTTTATAGTCCAGGTTTCAGCCATGGAGGATTTGGATTAACTTTCTGTGGACGCAGCCAGCCCTTCGCCCAATCGTTCGGCCTGTTCTGCAATTTGCAGCTCATCGATAATCATATCGATTTCTCCTTGCATAATTTCATCCAGGCGGTAGAGAGTGAGGTTGATGCGGTGATCGGTAACACGCCCCTGGGGGAAATTGTAAGTGCGGATTTTTTCGCTGCGGTCGCCG
>CAXHHS010000742.1:0-4067 GCA_964015645.1 uncultured bacterium | reverse complement strand
TACACCAAGAAGCTCGTCGGCAGCGTCAGATGTGTATAAGAGACAGGGGTTTGCGCCGGTAATGGTTACGGTCACGATTTGCTCCACAGTAGTGCCTGCGGTAAAGGTTGGAATGTTGACGTTAACATTGTTGGATGAAACAAGCGTGATAGATTCCAGGCCGCTTTCGGTATCCTGAACGCCGCCGGTAAGTACGCTGCCGACAAAACTGATTAACCGGCAGGCAGGAGCGGTGTTGTCCTGGCTAACTTCCATGCTGTTGAAATAAACATCATTGGAAGAGCCGGAACCGGCATTGGAGTTAAAGAGCCGTACTTGAGAGACTATCTGGCCGCCGGAGGGGCTAATAAGGCTTCCGGTTTGAGAATAGGTAGAAGGCGACCCGCCTTCAATTCGGGTGATAAGAATTTTGTATGTCGTTGCGGAGCGCAAGGTGATTTGGATATCTAAACCCTCATCCGTGAATGCCAGCCCGGTGCCGGTGCTGCCACTGGCATCGGAAACCCGGTATTCGCTGTCTCCGCCGATAAAAAATAATTCCAATAAATTCTCGCCGCTGGCATTCTGGAGTCCAAATCCGGCTGTCGGCGTCGGGGAGCCGCTGGATTGGATAAACCCATTATCCATCCGAATTGTGAATACAGAACCGGTGGTAAGTGCGGTTGAAAAAGACCGTACTGCACTGGCCACGCCCCCGGAATTGGCAAACATGCCCCAAGCTCGGCCACCGGTATTGATGTCGCTATCACTATTGCCATCGCCATCTCCATTGCCGGTAGAACTGGCTGCAAAATGGCCGGCAGTGCCGGATGTGCTTAAAGACCAGGCGCCGAAGCCGCTCCCGTCATTATCGCTGGTTTGCCAGCCATCATCATAAGCGCTGGCGCTAGCATCTGATTGAGCAAAAATATTGGTTGAAAAAGCCAGGAAAATAGATAAAAAAACAGTCGTTACAATTTTAGCCATCATAAACCTCCTTGTTGGTTAGGATTGTGTGCGCAATAAGTTCTGAATTTAATTTAACCGCAGAGAGCACGGAGGTACGCAGAGGATAAAACAAATATAAACCTTTTCTCTGCGTCACTCTGCATTCTCTGCGGTGAATAAATTACGACTTTATTCCTTACACGTTCTTTAAGATTTACTTCAAGAGTACCATCTTTCGTGTTTGAACAAAATCGCCGGTAATTAATTGGTAGAGGTACATACCGCCGGCTACTCTTTGATTGTTGTTATTCGTGCCATCCCATTCCACGGAATATTCCCCGGGCGCCATGGTTTCGCTGATCAGCGTTTTGACTTCTTGCCCGGCGGCATCAAATATCTTTAGTGTTACAAAGGTGTTTTCTCCCAATTTTGGGGCCAGGCCAAAGTGAATGGTCGTGGTGGGGTTAAAGGGGTTGGGAAAGTTCTGTTCCAGCTTGTAGCGTTCCGGCAAATTGGTGGAGAGGGTAGTATAAACCGGGTCGCAGATTTGAGAATTGCCGCAAACATCGGTTACTTGAACGGCGACGAAGGGATTGGCGCCGGTAATCGTAACCGTTACCTCTACCTCGGAAGTGGTTCCGGAAGTAAAGGAAGGAATATTAACGCTAACATTGTTGGTCTGCACAACAGTGATAGAAGCCAACCCGCTTTCGGTATCCTGCACACCGCCGGTAAGCACACTGCCGACAAAACTGATCAACCGGCAGGCAGGTGCGGTAACATCAGCACCGGAAGACGCAGCCGAGCCTAAAGTACCAGGAGAGCCAAAATCGCTCCCGGAAACAGGATAGGTAGATTCCCTGGCAGTTGCAGTGGTCCAGCTGCTGCCAACGTTATTATCGAGCGTAAAATCCGTCAGCACCATCGATGCGCCGGTAGGATTCGGAAAATTCGGGCCACCGTCATATTCTACCCGGTCAATTTCAGTAGGTCCCGGCGCGGTTAGAATAATTTCATCATCACTATTTGTTAGGGAAATACCGGAATAATCATAATTAGCAGTGAACCCGCCATTTGCGCCGGAATCTGAGTTCCTGGCCAGGACCAGAAAACCATTGGCCGGGACATTTAACGGGCCTCCATTGTTGATCGTGTGGGAATCGGAGCCGTTATCACTAATCGTCCAGCCGTCAATGTCAATTGCGCTGCAAGTGGTATTATAAACCTCAAACCATTCTCCATTTGCATCCGAAACATCATCCGGGTTTTGCATAATCTCCGTGATAATCACGTCTCCAGCGCTCTGAGCGTATAAAAAGCCCATCATCGCCAATAATAGTATAAAAATCCGTTTCATATTACCTCCATTAAGTTGTTAGATAATTTACAGTAACAAAATATTTTGGGAGAGTTTTAATTCGATCCATACAAAGGACCGAATAACCTACAGTCTATGGCAAAGCCACCGCTTCGCGGCAGTCTAAATAACCTGAGTCGTTATAATTCGTCAAAGGATAGCAAATAGCAATCGGTGACTTCCTTGTCCCATGAAGATCAAAGAACTTCGTCTTAAAATTGGTGGGGAAATATTCAGACGGTGTTTATTGATGCCAAAGGCTCAATTCTTATAAAATAGAGCTAACGGACGGTACAAAAAAAATGCCGAAAAAGGGGTGATATGTCTCATAAATTTAAAAAGAAGGAATGTAAGGCGCGGCATTAATACTTTATTCGTAATTTTCTGGCATATTCCACCTTTAATGGATTTTTCAACAAAAAATGGGTATCTTTGCGGTAAGCAAAAAAGGAGTCCATGATGGATTGCGTTGAACTATCAGATATCTTGGATAGAGGTGAAGATTCGTTTCACCAATTCAAAGAGGCGTTTACCAGCATCGATCAACTGGCAGTGGAGATTAGCGCTTTTGCCAATACCGATGGGGGAATGATTGTTGTTGGCGTAAGCGATTCCGGTAACATGGCCGGGCTGAGCAAAGCAGACGTTCAAAGACTAAACCAGTGGATATCCAACGCCGTTACCAACAAAATTGATAAACCGGTAGACCTAACCACGGAAATTTTGACTTGTGAGGGCAAACGTATCCTGATTGTGCGTATTACCCGGGGGACGGACAAACCTTATGCCGTAAACCGCACCGATGTATGGGTAAAAAGGGGAGCCGATAAACGCCGGGCATCTATTCAAGAAGTGTTAAGATTGGCGCAATCTGTGGGATTGGTCTACGCTGACGAGACAACAACTGCTGCATCGTTAGATGATTTCGATAAAACGTTTTTTGTAAAGTGGTATCGAGACAACTTGAATAAAGACCCGGAGCAGATTGGTATTCCCTTTGAGCGGCTGTTGAGAAACGTTAAATTAGCCGGCAATGGCCAACTTACCCTGGCGGGGTTGATGTTGTTTAGCAAAATGCCGGAGTCTCTTCGCCCTCAGTTCGGAATTAAAGCAACTTATTTTGCCGGAAGCAAGGTTACTGTAAACCAATTTATCGACAAGGAAGATATTCACGGAAAACTGTTCGAACAATACCGGCAAGTGAACGCTTTTATAAAGCGGAATTTAAGGCGCGTTCAGCAAGGAGAAGAATTTAATGCCCCGGGAGTATTAGAAATCCCCGAGGAAGCATTTTCCGAAATCATTGCCAACGCAATTGTACATCGCAACTATTACATTAGCGCTCCCATCCAGGTATATTTATTCGATGACCGTGTGGAAATTCATAGCCCGGGCAACCTTCCCAACACGCTTGATGAAGAAAATATTAAGTTTGGAATTCACATTGAACGAAACCCCATCATTTTATCGATTATGGAAAAAGATAAGCAGTTTAAATATACCGGCAGAGGGAGCGGCATACCACGGGTAATTGATTTGTGCCAGTCAGCCGGTCTTCGCGTTGAGTTTATTGATGATAAATCCAAACAACTGTTTAGTGTGGTCTTTTTTAGAAAGTAGAACGCCCTCAATGTACCACACCTGCCAACCGTAATATACTATCCTTCCCGGTTCGCAAATGAAACTCCGCTACCCTCGGCGCAGGAGTTCCGCCACGCCAAACCAGTACTTCTATCCGCAAATAATTTTTCGCTTTTTGCAGCATTTCCCGGGTAATCGCTCC
>CAXHHS010000741.1:0-4081 GCA_964015645.1 uncultured bacterium | reverse complement strand
CTCACATTCAGGGCAAAACCGTGCATCGTAACCCAGCGAGAAATTCGCACACCCATCGCGACAATTTTTTCATCACAAATCCAGACGCCGGTATACCCGTCGGAGCGCTGGGCTTCAATTCCCCAATGCTTCAGCGTTTCGATGAATACGGTTTCCATCTGCCGCATAAAAAATGATACACTTTTTCGGTGCTGGTGTAGATCGAAGATCGGGTATCCCACCAGTTGCCCTGGGCCGTGATAGGTAACATCCCCGCCGCGATCCACTTGAACAACTTCAATGCCTTTACTCTTCAGAAAATTCTCTGAAGCGATGACATGCAGATCGGTGCCGTTTTTACCAATCGTATAAACCGGATTATGCTCTACAAACAATAAAGTATCAGGGATTTTTTGCTCAATCCGCAGCCGCTGTAACTTTTGCTGGTATTCCCAAACCGGGCGGTACGTTTGGCGGCCTAAGTCGATAAAACTTAATGGCTTGGATCGAAGTGCATTCATTCGTTATGTTCGAGTGTTCTTTGTGTTAAAGTGTTTCGGCAAACTTTACACCTTTTTACTATTAGCCTTGCTAATATAATGCTTAAACGGTTGTGTCGCAAGTTATCCCTGTGAGGAACGATCCCGACTCATTCGAGATTATCGATAAGTTGAATAGGATCATTACGGAGATTAGCGATAGCGGTCTCCGCAACGATCATAATACGCAACTTTAAATGTGGATTGCTTCTCCCAGCGCATCGTGAGTTGCTTCCGCCACAATTTCGCTGAGCGTGGGATGCGGATGCACGGTGTGCAACACTTCTGCGTGCGTTAATTCCGCAGAGCGCGCCAGGGTCATTTCCGTAATCAGTTCCGTAGCTTCCGGGCCGATGATGTGACAGCCTAACATCTCGCCATATTTTTTATCATAAATGATTTTGATAAACCCTTCGCTTTCGCCCATTCCTAATGCTTTGCCATTTACCCGTATGGGAAATTTGCCCACGCGGATTTCGTACCCGGCTTCAATCGCTTTCTTTTCGGTATAACCAACGGAAGCGACTTGCGGAATACAATAGGTGCAACCGGGGATTGTTGTATAATCGAGCGGCACGATTTTGTGCCCGGCAATGTGTTCGGCAGCTAAAATGCCTTCCTTTGAGCCAACGTGCGCCAACCAGGGCGGCCCGACAATATCACCGATGGCCGATATGCTCGGAACATTGGTTTCATAATATTCATTTACTTTGATCCAGCCTTTTTCAACTTTCACGCCAACGTCTTCCAATCCTAAACCTTCGATGTTGCCCTGCACACCGATGGCCATCAACGTATAATCAGCTGTAATCGTCTCGGTTTCTCCATTCTTGCTAACGGTAAGTTTAACATTACTCTTACCTTTGACCATTTTTTCTACTTTGGTAGAGGTATGGATCTTAATGCCTTGCTTTTTAAAGGATTTTTCCAATTCTTTGGAGATTTCCTCATCTTCCACCGGAACGATATGCGGCATCATTTCGATGATGGTAACTTCGGAACCTAATGCGCGGAAAAAGTAAGCGAATTCCACCCCGATTGCGCCGGCGCCAACGATGGAAATCGATTTCGGCAGTTCTTTCATCACCATTGCTTCGCGATAACTCAACACCCGTTTGCCATCAATTTCCAGGCCAGGAAACTGCCTGGCACGGGCGCCGGTGGCAATGATGATATTATCCGCAGTAACAGTTTGTTTGCCGCCATCATTCAGCGCCACTTCCACTGTATTTTTCCCGGTAAGTTTTCCATTGCCTAAAATCGTTTCGATTTTATTTTTCTTCATCAAAAATGATACCCCTTTGGAAAGCCTTCCGGCCACATCGCGGCTGCGTTTAATTACTTTCGGAAAATCGATAGATGGATTTTCAACCGAAAAACCAAAGTTTTTGGAGTGTTTGATTAATTCGTAGACTTCTGCGCTGCGCAGCAAGGCTTTGGTGGGAATACACCCCCAATTTAAGCAGACGCCGCCCATTTCCGCTCGCTCTACTATCGCTGTTTTTTTACCCAATTGCGCGGCACGAATTGCCGCAACATAACCACCGGGGCCGGAACCGATAACGACTACGTCAAATTTCATCTCCATATCTCCTTTATCATTATTTTTATTCTTTATTCGAGTGTTTAATAAGCAGATTGGTTACAATTTCAAAAAATCAACCGATCCAGTGCAAGAAAATTCATTATCAACAACATATAAATATTGATCTGTAAAAAAACGGAAATTATGGCGCTTTCTTTTAACGAATCATACAGTAATTTTCGGCTAACCCAAAGCAGCCATCCGCTTGCGATAATTAAAGCGATTACCAGGAATATTGAATAATCCGAATCGATAAAAGGAATTAGCAATCCGTTGACAATGGTTACGATGATGCCGGCGTAGGTAAGGCGAGCCATGTTCCGTTCGCTAAATTTTTCCGCCAGCGAGGGGAACCCGGCTTTTAGATAATCTTTGCTTAGATTCATCAACAATAACCAAAAATGCGGGATTTGCCAGATAAAAAATAGGGAGCAAACAATCAATATTCGCGGGTCGAACACTGATTGCCCGCCGGCAACCCATCCGATTGCCGGGGGAATTGCACCGATAATTGAACCGGGAAAAATGGCTAAGGTTGTTTCCCGCTTTAGCGGCGTATAAATTCCGTTATACCAGTATACGTTAAATAAACCCAGGGTAAATGCCATTACATTTACCCCAAAAAGCAGCAGAAAGGCGCCAATGGCCATTAATCCCAAAGAAATACGCAGCACGGTTTCCGGTGTTATGCGCCCGGAAGGCAGCGGCCGCTGTCGCGTCCGGCTCATCATGCCGTCTACATCGCGCTCCTGGTATTGGTTTAACGCGGCGGAACCACAGGATAAAAGAAAAGTGCCGAGAACCGGCACCAAAACATACAACGAAATTTCACCTGTTGCGAGGATATATCCTACCAGTGCGGACATCGCCACTGATTGCGATATCCGAATTTTGCTAAGCTCGACGATTATTTTAATCCACTCAGATAAACTGAGGGCAGGATAACTTTGGATCATTTCTGCGCTTTTATAAATTCAATTAAGGCGTCTATTTCCGCATCGGTTAATTCCAGCGGAACCATTACGTTGGCAAACCCTTTGGTAATATCAGCAGCCGGTTCTTTGATAGATTTGCGTAAATATTCATCATCAACAACAATTTCTCGCTCTTCTCCATTGGTTACAACGATTTCCGATTTGCCGAATAGCCCTTTAAATGTCGGGCCGACTAACGGCGATCCGTCGGTGGTATGGCAGGTAAAACAAATTTTGTTTTGATACAATTTAGCACCATCTAAACCCGCGGTTTGTTCTTTTGCTGCCGAAAGTGATGCAGGTTTTTCCACAGTTTCGCCAGCGGCAGCATACCAATTATCAAATTCGCTTTGCGACATTACTTGTACTTTTCCCAACATATTGGAGTGTAGATCGCCACAATATTCGGCGCAGAATACCTGGAATTCGCCAATGGAATCGGAAATAAACCACATGTCGGTATCTATCCCGGGAACAACGTCTTTTTTGATACGAAACGCCGGAATGTAATAACTGTGAATTACATCAGTCGAGTTTAACGCCAGGTGAATCGGCTTATTAACCGGCACGCGCAATACGGAATCGGCTTTAATACCATTTGCATATTGATACCGCCAAAACCACATCGAGCCGGTTGTTTCCACCGTCATAGAACCTTCCGGAATGCGTTCCATTTTTTGATATCCCTTCATTCCGAAATAAAAAAACGCCAGCACCAGCAAGGTCGGGATACCAGTCCAGGCCAATTCCAGGAGTAAATTTCCGTGAATATCTTTGCCTTTTTTGTGCCGGGTGTGATGATAGCGAATGAGAAAATAAACCAAACAAAATGTAATTGCGATTAATATGGCAACGGATATCCAAAAGATTAGCCCAAATACAAAATCGACTTGCGAAACAAACCCTTCAATGTTCATAATTTCTCACCTGAATAAAATATCAAAGAATGTTAATACAATCAAAATGGTAAACGTGATGAGACAAACTGCGATCATAACTTTAAA
>CAXHHS010000740.1:0-4101 GCA_964015645.1 uncultured bacterium | reverse complement strand
GGAGAATACGGTTCGTACGTTAAAAGATCGCAATAATATCGCTGAATATGTCATCATCACTCACGATTTGCTGTTTGAGAGCGCTCGACAACTGCTGGATTTTCGCCGGAGCCAGGGTTTGGCAGCGGAGCTTATCGATGTGCAGGAGATTTACGATGAGTTTAACCACGGCATCAAATCCCCGCTGGCGATTCGCGATTTTTTGCGCTACGCATTTTTTAACTGGAATCGCACTTCACGATTGAAGTATGTGTTGCTCGCCGGCGATTCTAATTTCAATTATAAAACCAACAATCCCTTGCAGCCGGATTTGGTGCCGACATTTTTATATCAAACCCAGGACTTTGGTGCCAGCGCTTCGGATAATCCCTACGCGCTCGTTTCCGGGGATGATGAGATTCCCGATCTGTTTGTCGGGCGAATTCCGGCGCCGACAAATAACGGCCTGAATAACGCCATCAGTAAAATTATTGAATACGAAACCAGCCCGCCACAAACCAGTTGGCGCAACCAGGCATTGTTTATTAGTGGAAACGACCGCTCGACGTTTGAGCTGGCAAACATTTTGGGCAGCCGGAATCACGCCTTCCGCTCGCAGAATTCGCGCATTATCGAATCGATTTTGCCCAATCATCTTTCCTCTTCCCGGTTGAATACGATTCGCAATGAGAATGTACCCTTTGATCCCAATTTCGGCACCGATACCGACTTAATCGATCATTGGGATAACGGCTTGTTTTTAATCAACTTTATGGGGCATGGCGGCGGTGGAATTTGGGCCGATGTGGAACTGATGCGGCTGGCCGATGTTGACCGCCTCAATAATAAAGGAATGTACCCGTTTGTCACCAGTATGACCTGTTTTACCGGCGCATTCGAAAACCCCGGCCAGCTTGGTTTAGCCCAAAAGTTGATGCTTGCTCCGGAGAAAGGGGCCATCGGTATTTTGGCATCTTCCGGGTTAGGCTACCTCCACAACGACTATGCAATGATGTGGAATATCGGTCAGTTTCTATTCGACCGTTCTCTCACGATTGGGGAAATGACAGTATTAGGAAAAATCCTCTACTATGGCAGCGGCCAAAACTACAACGTAGATGGCCGGAATTTTCCCAATCCCGGTTATTTTACCGTAAAACATGAAATGATTTACCAATATAATTTGATTGGCGATCCTTACACTAAATTGCAATTCTCCGAAAATCGGCTATCTATTCAGTTAAATAGAACCACGTTTCAGCGGGGCGATACGTTGCAAGTCCGGATTGAATCACCCCATTCCGGCGATGGCTATGTAGAATTCGTCGATTTCAAATTTGATATTGTAGATCGAATTCCGCTATTTGGCGCTTCGCAAGTAACGGAAATCGAAATTATTATCCCGGAGGAATTTCCCGATGGCAAAGGGTTTGTGCGCGCTTATCTTTCCAATGGCAGCGAGGATGCCGGCGGGGAGGCAGCCATCGGCGTTAATCATGCCGCGATTACCTCCATCGAGTTTCAACCTCCCCGACCTGATGTAGATGACTCCGTTCGCGTAAACCTTCGTATCAACGATTTACACGGCATCAAGCGCGTGTTTCTATTTCGGGAAAACAGCACGGATTCTATCTTTGCTGTTAACATGCCAGAGGATACATCGCTGTATACCGCTATCCTTCCGCCGGTATTTCAATTACAAACGGTCTTTTTTAATGTTCATGTTGAAAACCAAATCGGCAACACCAGTTTTATTCCGAATTTAAGTTATGTGGTTACGGATATTCGCCCGGATATTTCGTTTATAAATGGCACTTTGAGATTTACCGGTAATAAATCAGCCGCTTTAAAAGTAAGCCTGGAAAATACCGGCGGCGCCGGGGAAGATGAAACGGTTGCCGTTAACGTGCATTTTGCGGATGACCAGGACAATTTTCAAGCCGGGAATTATTTTGCCAGCGGGCGAGCATTTCTCAATGCCTCAGACAGCACTTCTGTCACCGTTGATTTTCCGTTGGATTTAAACCGTGCTCAATACCGCATCTTTGTGAGCGCGGAAGTTGACCCTGCCGAAGATGTGCAGGATTTTAATCCAGGCAATAACGCTTCGAATCGCCGATTAACCCCTACGATTTTTAACGTTGACCCCGGCCAGGGATCGGATACCATTTCCGTTCATCCCAACTACCAAGTATATTTTACGCCCGGCAGCGTCAGCGATTCTACGGCAGTTAAAATCCAATTGGTGGAGTTCGATGAGCCATCCGACCAGAAAGGGCTAATCCCTGTCGCCACATTGGAAAATAATAAATTTCATGCCCTGGAAGTGAAATTACTGAATCAAACCGCGAGTCTTCTACAGCCATTTCGAATCCAGGTTGAACTAAATCCGGCGTTTATCGATACAACGCAAACCAATTTCGGCAATGTACGACTTTATCAACGAACGCAAACAAACCAACCCTGGGTATCGACGTTGTTTCCATCGGACAATCAATATATCCTGAGAGCAAATGTGCAAAACAGTGCCTTATATGCGCCTTTCATCACCACCGATAATGATGTCCCCCGAATCGAATTAACGGTCGATGGGCGGCCGTTGCAGGAAAGCGGTTTGGTTTCTAATAACCCGTCTTTATACTTGACGATTCAAGATGAGAGCGGCATCAACCTCAAAAAAGAGAATATTCAAATATTGTTGGATGATAACACGCTGCCGGATAACCAGGTTTTAATTCCCGACTCAGTGCAAAACAACAGCGCGCTTGGCGTAACAATATATCCGGAGTTGTCTGATGGTAAACATCTGCTCAGGGTAAATGCCCAGGATGTAAATGGAAATTCTGCCCGGCAGGAATTTGAGCTGGTTGTCGCGCAGGAATTTGACGTTCATGTTTATGGCAATTATCCCAACCCGTTTAAAGATCAAACCATATTTTCCTATTTTGTCGATTTGAATGATGATTTGGATGAATTTGAAATTCGGATTTACACCGTTAGTGGCCGGCTTATCACCAAAATAGATTCCGATATTAACAATGCCATTGATGCCCCCGATGGCGGCGCTAAACGAAAAGGTTATAATGAGTTGATATGGGATGGCACGGATAGAGATGGTAATGAAGTCGCAAATGGCGTTTATTTTGCCGTTATTCGAGCATCGTTCGAGGGAGAGGTGATTGAAAAAACATTAAAAGTAGCTAAATTGAGATAGGTTTTATGCAAAAAAAATTAATTTTTTATTGTTTTGTAAGCTGTTTTATTGTTCTTTCTTCGGTCTTGCATAGCCAGGAAACTCGCTATGCTGGCGCATTTCTGGAATTAGGCGTCGGCGCACGAGGATTGGCTTTAGGCGAGGCTTACGTATCCATTGCGAATGACGGCACAGCGTTTTTTTGGAACCCTGCCGGGGCTTCTACTTTATTGCGTTCAGAAGTCAACGGAATGTATGCCTCGATTTTTAATGGATTGGCAAATCATTTTTACCTGGGATTTACGCGGCCACTATCCGGCTCCACGGCAATCTCAGTTAATTGGATTCGGCTGTCAGTGCCGGAAATTCCGCTATATGATTCAGCGCTCTTAGATAATCCTAACTCATCTTACGACACTAGGGTTGCAGAAGCGGGCGATGATCCCAATGGATTTTGGAATCAATTTGCCTTAACAGATCAAGCAACGAGTTTCTCTAATAGCTCTGATGACGCGCTCTTTTTTACCCTTGCAAAAGAGATAAAATGGGACCTTGATTTTGGATGGCAGTATTTTGTGATGCCCATTACGATCCCATTAGGGGTAAACATTAAATTAATCAGACAGTCTTTATTTGGTAATAAAGGCTCAGGTATTGGTTTTGATTTCGGGGGCATGTTTAAGTTTGGCATAGATGATCTGTTGAATGATAGTCGATTAGGAAAATTTAGTTTTGGTCTGGCTGTGAAAGATATCTGGAATACGAAAATAACCTGGGACACCGATTCTCGACATGGAGATCGCATTCGTAGAAGCTGGCATAGCGGTTTATCCTATTTGCAGCCGCTGCCGAAAATTAGCGGCCAATTGCTCCTCGGCTACTCCTGTCTCTTATACACATCTCCGAGCCCACGAGACTCCATTGCATCT
>CAXHHS010000739.1:0-4101 GCA_964015645.1 uncultured bacterium | reverse complement strand
GTATTCAAAACAGCCAGGAGATCGTTAGCGGGTTAAAAGATGATCTTAATCTTTTTCAGGAAACGGAATCAAAACTGAAGAACATTTCACAGACAACGATGAAAACCTCGGATCCGGAAGCGGCAAAATTGTATGATTGGCGAAGTGAATTATCCGCAGAAATTAAATTCAAAGAGCGGGCTTTAGAGGATTACCGGGTTAAAATTGATAAACACCAGGCAGAAATCACTTCTAAAAAAACGCAGCTAAAAAAGTTGGAAGATAAATCTGCCGCTGCCAGCAAACTTAAAGAACAGATGGGCTACTGTCGAAAGTTGCGAACCGTTTTAGACGACTTTTCCCATAAATTGCGGGCACAAAAAGTGGACCAGCTTCAAAGATATACGCTTTCGATGTGGGACCGATTGGCACGTAAAGAAGAGCAGATTCACAAAATCCATATTAATCCCGATCGTCATTTTTCCATCGATTTATATGACAGCGAAGGCCGCTTGATTGATAAAACCAAACTTTCCGCCGGGGAAAAAGAATTGCTGGCAATCTCCTTAATCTGGGCTTTGGCAAAATTGGCAAACCGCTCTCTGCCCGTGGTTATTGATACGCCTTTGGGGCGGTTGGACACCATTCACCGGGCCAATATTGTGAAAAACTATTTTTCAAATGCCAGCCACCAGGTGCTGCTTCTTTCTACTGATACGGAAATCGTCGGCGATGAATATGATGTAGTGAAACCATTTGTCTACCAGCATTACCTTATTCAAAAAAACGAAGCGCTGGAAACCTCGAAAATCAGCGAAGGATACTTTAGTGTAAATGGCCAAAAAGCTTAAACTCTCCACCGTTGCTACCGAACAAATGCGCCGTGTTAAACAACGCCTGCGATTAGACCGCCGGGATAATTTATGGACCCTGCGAATTGCTCTTGCCCGTTCCCTGCAATTGAGCTATCAATCGCAAACCAATACACCGGCATTTTTTGACGTGTTTGAAGAACGTCGAAAATCCAAAGATTTTGAAATTGAAGTGGCGACTTTAGAGCAAAGCGACGGATTATTATTTCGAGCATTGCTGCAGCAATTATACAATCGCAAAATGACCGGCGAAGAATATGAAAATTGTCTTCTGAAGCACACCGAGCATGGCCTGGAAATTCTTGATAATCAGACGGAAAAATTCGATGGCTACGAATATTTGCTAACCATTGCCCAACATGCTATCCGGGATTTAAAGACCGAGCAGTTAACGATTCATAAAGAAGAAACGGCAATGCCAACCGGTTATGAAGGTGTTTTATCTTTGCGAATCGGCGTTGAAAAAGAGACTGGCGAACCCCAGGTTATCAACTTTAATAAAACCGATGAACATTTGAATAATTACGTCGGAATTATCGGGCGACCGGGCAGTGGGAAAACATATTTCGCTAAATATTTTCTCAGCAAACTGCGGGAGGCATCGAATTACCAGACCAACTTCATCATTTTTGATTATGCCAAAGGAGATATTGCCAACGATCCGGAGTTCATCGCCCAAACCAAAGCGGAAGTGATTCGCACTCACCAGCAGCCGATACCGGTAAATATTTTTCGAGTGCCGAGCAACTCCATTCAGGATAAACGATTTGCTGCCGAGCGAATTGTGGAGATTTTTAAAAATGTAGAAGCTAAAATCGGCAATGTACAACAGCAAAATCTTTACGACGCCATCGTTGGCGTGTACGAAGATTTGATGTACGAAGACAACCCCATGCCGGATTTCCATTTTGTGCGCCACAAATTAGAGGAAATAAATCCCAAACCGGATTCGCTCACCTCGGTGTTACGACCACTGACGGAGCACAACCTCTTTGCCGACCGGGAAACGCCGGTGTGGGATTCGCTGGTAAATCGAACGGTGGTTTTTGATATTCACGAGTTGCCGGCCTTAAAAGATTTATGTGTTTTCCTTGTCCTGCGGGAAATGTATCGCGAATTGATGTCCCTGCCGGATTCTGCCGTCGATTCCAAATCCAGAGCACGCGAAATGCGCACGGTGATTGTGATTGATGAAGCCCATCACTTCCTGAAAAATAAAAACCGCGTGCGTATTCTGGAAGACCTGATCCGCGAAATTCGCTCCAAAGGCGCATCCGTGATGCTCCTCTCCCAATCCCCGGATGATTATGACCAGGCGGAATTTAATTTTTTGGAACTGCTGGAATTTGTGTATGTGTTGGGTTGTAATCCTTCTAAGCACAAATTTCTAAAGCAGGTGTTTGGTATTTCCGATAAAGAAGCTAAGAGGTTAATGCAAGAAGTGACAAGCTTAGGGCAGGGGGAAGCGATTGGTAAGGACTTAAAATCAACCAGACACTTATTACTTTGTAGATAACATTCAATTTTTTAATATCTCACTTCGAAGTTTTTTCTCTGCAATATTAGCTTTAGCTTGAAAGTTTCGAATTCTTTTAGGAAAAAGGCATATGAAACAGGCTACACTCGATTTACTAGATTCTGAGTTACGAAAAGGAAATTTAAAATTTCAAAACTACCCTTTTGAAGATCGGTTTGGACTTTATAGAAAATCATTTTTATTGGATCCATCAAATTGGGAGAAATATTATCCTCAAATCAAAAAGTATCAGTTTCATTGGAAGGAGTTTAAATATGCTAAAATGCAAAACATTAATAGTTTAATCAATTCTGATAAACCTGGAATTTATTTTTTTTGTGTTAAACCTCCGGAATTACTTTATAATCTTCCAAATTATGTATTATATGTTGGGATATCTAACGAGAGGGATTCAAATAGGTCATTACAGGAAAGGTTGAAAGATTATTTTTACTTTAGCATAATTAAAAAGAGAAACAATATTCATAGAATGTTGCAAATGTTCTATGACCATATTTATGTAGTTTACTCTCTTCTAGATCTTAAATCAGAATCTTTACGTGAAATAGAACAAGCATTACACGCTTTCTACTACCCACCTGAAAACAGAAGGGACTTTCCTGTAGAATTTAAGGAGGCACAAAAAGCATGGGGAAAAATCTAAAATCAGACCTTTTACTTCCCTGTTTAAGAGGGATTTTGGGCGATTGGGTATATTACTCTACTTTGATGACTGCGGATCAGGTATCTGATTCTATTATGACAGTAAAACAAATCAGAGAATCAAAATCTTTAGAGGATTTTCTCCAACGAGAACTTAAAGATCGTAAGCATGAAATTGCAAAATATTTGCAAACCGAAAAAAGCCGCTTCTTTAATTCTATTATCGCTGGAGTATTTGGTGGAATTCCGAGTTGGTATGAGATTGATATTTCTGAGCAAGCAAAGCTAACCACTGAAATCGACGATCCTGAATACATTGAAATGTCTATGGGAGTTCTAAGATTTTCTGGAGAGGAAAAAATATTTGCAATAGATGGTCAACACAGAGTTGAAGCAATTAAAATTGCATTAGAACTAGATGAAGGGGTTTTGCCAGAATTGAGAATACTAAAAGATGATCAGTTTTCCGTAATTTTTGTGGCTCATATAGATAACAAATTAGGTAAAAAGAGAACAAGAAGACTTTTTTCTGACATTAACAAACGTGCAGTACCCGTATCGTTAGGAGATAAAGTAATAATTGATGAAGAAGATATTAATGCTATAGTAGCAAGACGAATATATGCAAATTATAAACATTTTGGTAAAGGTAAACTGATTTCATTAACGGAAAAAGCCAAATTAGATGGTCATGATACCTCTCATTTTACAAATCTAATAACACTTTATACAGTAAGTAAAAAACTCAAATTTATATACAAAAAGCCGAGAGGTGTTGATATTTTAAGTGAAGAAAACCTTGATGGCTTCTATAAGCTTATTAAGGAATTTTATGATTTTGTCATACAAAATATTAAAGCCTATCAAAAGTTTTTTATAGAAAAATCTTTATCTTTGCAACAATTGAGAGAAAACAATTCTCACCTTTTGTTTAGGCCAATAGGTCTTGTTTTGTTAGCTAAAATCTATGTGTATTTTTCAAAACTTGGCAAGATTGACTTTCTTAAGAAAAATATTAACAAGATTGATTTTACTTTACCTGGAAAACATTTTGACAAAGTTACATGGAAT
>CAXHHS010000738.1:0-4112 GCA_964015645.1 uncultured bacterium | reverse complement strand
CATTCCGATTTATCGGTCGCTATACTCCCGGTAGAACGCGCGTGAGTTGACCGGCTACCGAAATGACTCTGTGCCCCGGAACCAGAAGTTTAAGCGGGCGCAAAAAACGGAGTTGGCTCGGTTGTGGGGATATATACAGTTTCTCTATAACATTCCACAATGTATATTATGCCGTTAGAAAATTGTAAAATTCCGAGATGTTACTGGTCAGAATAAGGAATTTTTTGTAATATTGGAGAAACTATAGAATTGTTGGTTATACGCATATTAACTTGAGTACATATATTCCAAGAAGGTTTTAAAATGGGTGTTTTTTATGAAAAAATGGAAAATTTTAGACAGGTCAATTGTATTTGAGACAAAATGGTTTAAAGTGCTTCGAAAACGAACCGAAAATGCCTGTAACCTCGTAGATGATTATTATACGATTGACAGATCAAGTTTTGTGTTAATGCTCCCCATTTCTAACAATGATATATTTCTAGTAAAACAATTTAGACCAGGCACTGAGAGGTTTTATATAGCATTGCCTGCGGGATTTATTAGACAAGGTGAAAGCATAGAAGCAGCTGCAACCCGTGAGCTAAAAGAAGAGACAAATTGTGTAGTTGAGAAATGGACTCAAATTGGTGAGTTACATCCATTACCTGGTTACATAAATTCCATAGGGTATGTTTTATTGGGTAAAGTAAAAATGGTAATTTCCCAAGAATATGATAAAGATGAAATCAGTGAAATAATCAAAATACCCTTTGATGAAGCAATCAAAATGGTTAATAAAGGGGAAATTAACGAAATGCAAGCAGTCGCTTCAATTCTGATGGCAAAAGAATTCATTAATAATAAAAACTCCGGCTAATATACGATGGCAATAAATTCCGTCTATCTGTCTGGTTGGGAGTATAATCGGTTGCTTCATGATGATCCCAGCATGCCCAGGAATAGCGCTTTGCCTGCTGAAATACTGTGGAATGGCTCTTCGCAATTGTGGTTATTTGAAAAAATATATTGTACAAAAGAATCACTGGACAATGAGCGAGCCTGTGGTGAACATCTTGGTTGGGCTACTGGAAAAATATTTACGGAACTCGCAAGTAGAGGGATTTTAGAACCAATTGATTGGCAAAAAGTTGACGAAAATACGCAATCTCTTTTGAGGCAGAAACATAAACAAATTCTGAACGAAAACGATAAAGAAAAAACACGGTTACAGATTCGAGAATGGATTAATAACAGAAATATTCAAAAACTTGAAGAAGTAAAAACTGATCTAATTAAGCCAATACTTTATTCCAAAAACTCAATTCTAGGTGTCTCTCCAAATAGTTTAAAGAATTGGCCGCAAAAAGCCTCATTGAGTTTTAACAAAAAAGAATATGCAACCCGCCGTTTTATTAAGGCGCTAGAAAATCCAATTAAAGAAAAACTGGGCGTTAGAATTCTTAATTCTCCTGGAACATTTTTATCAGAAACTGAAAAGAGAAAACAAGCAGCTGTCATGCAAAATGTTGAAAAAAAATATATTAATAGTTTGATGTCTGGCGATGATGAATTCTCGGGTGACGAAGGATATTTGAATTATGTTGAAAAGCTTATTCCCCACAAGAACGCATACGCACCTACAGATAAAATTATGATTAACGAATGGGAGTCGAGGAGAGATATAATATTGCGAATTAGAGATGCAGCTGAAAAACATTTGTGGCCCGATTTACATTCTGAGTGGTTACCACGTTTATCAAGAGAAGGTGTTTCATATGCAATAGATTTTGAAAAGAGGATCCGTTCCGCATTAAGATCTCGTAAGCTGGCAAAGTACTTGGATCAGAGGAGTAACTGGATATGGGGTATTGGTTCTGGCCTAACGGTCGGTTCTTTATTAATAGCCGAAATGGCAAATATTGATTTAAGTAAACTTGAAATGGGAGCTCTTGCAGTAGTGAGTAATACTATTGCCAAAGCCGGTGGAGAAAAATTATTTCAAAAATACAAAAAGGATATAGCTCCTTTGGCACTATTCTATGAATCCGCTCTTAAAGATTAATGCATATGCTGCTACGTATAACAATAGGCTGCACTTGATGCGAGGTTATAATGTTTTTAAAAACAGTAATTTAGTGCTAAAAGTTTAAGAGTGTTTTTCGAGGCTTTCCTGGCGTTTCTCGCACAAGTGAGCCGCAGGTCGTTAGGTCCTTACATCCGAGAGTTTAGAATTCGTCCCTAACTTTTTTTCAGAGGTTTTGGAGGACAATGGATAGAGCGGGTTGATGTTTTTTGAGAGAATAACTAAATTGGGGGTGAGAATTATGTTTGTATAATTCGAAAGAAATTTCGCCAGGCGCAAAGCTCGCTTAAATCTATAAAAGCGAAGTGAATTGGTTTGTAACTGATGAAAGTGCCTCTTAATTTAAGCGAATTTTACCCGAGAGTTTTTGAAGATTTACATTTCAACTAACTTTAAGATAACATCTTATACAGGAATAGTAATGAAATATCTCTTATTATTAATTTGTGCTATTCTAATAAATGGAGAATGTAAAGTGAAAACAGGGGAATTTATTTATTGTAATCCGAACGAACAGCTTAAAATGCGTGATACTCATATCATCCCGAATCCTGATGACGGTAAATTTTACGCCGTCGGAACGCTGTTCTGGGGCGGAAAAGATCCACTTGGAAATGCCGGATTCCGTCTGTATGTATCGGACAATCTGAAAGACTGGAAGCCGGGACCATGGATTATAAAACAATCCGAAATCCCGGAAGAGGCCTGGTACCGAAGTGTATTCTGGGCGCCCGAGATTCATAAAATCAATGGCAGGTGGTACTTTACTTACAATTGTGATGGCACACAACAGATAGACAGGGATTTGTATGGGTCGCCTCATGGTGCCGGCATTTCTGTGGCTGACAAGATTACAGGTCCTTACCGGATCCTGTCCAAAAAACCGCTTGCTCCATGGCCACATAACGACCTGACGCTGTTTCAGGACGAAGATGGTAAAGTATACGCGTTCTTCAATAATGGCCACTTTAATATGAAAAAGCATCCTGAATCAAAACACAGCATATTTGTTGCAGAAATTGATTTGGATAAGGGGGAATTGAAAGAGGAGCCACACAAGCTGTTGACCCAGCAAGAAGGATTTGAGGCACAGCTTATCGAAGGGGCACATGTGGTGAAAACGGGCGGGATTTATTATCTTTTCTATTCAGGCTCGGAAGGCGGATATGCTGTCGGCTATGCAACAGCTAAGAATGTCTATGGCCCTTATACTCGCGCCAAAAACAACCCGCTGTTTGGAGCGCAACACGATGGCGCCCTGGTCAAAGATGGAAAAGCGATTTATGATGTAGACCACCCTTATCAGGAGATCGGTCACAACAACATCTTCAAAGGACCTGATGGAAGATATTGGACCTCCTGCCATGCTTATGTAAAAGGCGGTGATGATCAATTCGGTGCCTTGCTCTATTACGATCCACTCGAATTTAAAAATGGCGTAATTACATCGCCTTCTCCTACATGGACCCCGCAGGCTGTTAAGATTGATCCCGAAATGCTTAAATTATTCCCGGGACTGGTAAAATAACTGATAGGAAATTGCTTTTTGACGCTCTGCAATTTATCAAACGACAACAACACAAACCTGAGTAGTTTAGCTCAACTTTAAGTGATTTTCTTTGCGATCTTAGCGGCTCTGCGCAAAAAAGCTTGAGGCAGGAAGTTTAAAGTTAAATTGCAAACTCCGGCATTTGCGGAAACGTCCCTGTTTCCTGCCGGAATGAAATCACTCCGATTTTCCCGGGTTCATCATCAACATCCTTGTTAGTGAGCAAAATAAAATCATCGCGATTTTAATTTTGCAGCGAGAGAAAACGTCCTTGTTTTTCCGGGTGGAAATCTTCATGATTTCACCTAAAGATTTCATTTTAATAAGACCATCTTCCGAACTGCTGTAAAATCGGAAGCGGCCAATTTATAGAAATAGAAGCCACTGGAAAGGTGTCCGGCATCAAAATTTACAATATGACATCCTGGTTCTTTTCTGCCGTTCACCAGCGTTGCAACAACCTCGCCTAGAAGATTGTAAATCTCTATTTTTACATGA
>CAXHHS010000737.1:0-4116 GCA_964015645.1 uncultured bacterium | reverse complement strand
TGATGACCCGCAAGCCTATCTCGATAAAATTGAAAGCAAAGGCGGTAAAACCATTGTTCCGGTAACAGAAATTCCCAACATGGTCACTTTTGCCCAATTTGCCGATCCGCAAGGTAATGTTGTTGGCCTTGTGAAAAGCCAGGGGTAAATGCAGGTGGCAGTTAGCAGTGGCAATAGCAGTGTATTATGCCACTGCTATTGCTACTTTTATTCATTCTTTTTGTTTCTAACAAAAAAGCATGCCTTCTTGAATATGTAAGTAAACCAAATATCGATAGTTTTAAGGCTCAACCCCTAAAATCAGCAATGGAACAGGCGGGCTAGTTCTTCCTTGACGCATAACGTTATATACTTCTCCCTCAAAATAAGCAATGCCTGAAGACATCTCTTTCTGCATCTTTTTGGTGGGTAAAATTTCAATCCCTAAATTGATTATACCCCCGGAATAAAATAGCATATGTTTTACAAACAAATCATAGGCCACAAAAGCATATTTCCCAAATTGAACTTCGACCGCAATTGAGGATTTTACAAAATCCGTTTGATTATATGAGAAAATGGGTTCCTTTATACCATGCTGAATCAAAAACTTTTTCTGTTCTTTTGCATTCATCGAAAGACTTTTTTCCATAAGTTCTCGATTCAAAGTAATGTAATAAGAATACCTTTTCTCGGTCCATTTTCTGCTTGAGAATTCTTCTTTGATCGATTTGTTTATCTCAACAGGACTATAAAGGGCTTTACCCTTCATCGTTTTTTCTTTGCTTATTTTATTTTTATGGTCTTCGGCATGTACGCTTGCAAGCACCTCTATAATTTCTTCATATATTTTCTTGTGATGAACAATCAGATATTCTTCACCATTTAAATGTGAATATTTTTGAGTTATTTTCATTTTTCGGTTTCGGTTAGCCATTCGTTTGGCATTTTAGCCACCTTGTCATTTGGGCTTGGAATATGGATTGGTTTATTAATCGGTCTAATTTTAAGCGTACCGTTCTTCAATGCATTAATTCTCTCTTTGGCGATATTAACGTATTTTTCTTCTTTCTCTATTCCTATAATATTTCTATGGTTCTTGATGGCAGCGATTGCGGTTGAGCCAACCCCTAAATATGGATCCAGAACCCAACTGCCTTTATTCGTCAAAGCTAACAGGCATCTTTCAATAAGCTCAACAGGATATTGGCAGGGATGTTCTGTTTTCTCCGGATGATTTGATTTTACATTGGGAATATTCCAAAGTTCATTTTCCCAATCTCTAACGATTATTTCCCATATATCGGATGGATTTTTCCCTTTCGGATTTCCTGACAACTTACCTTTATTCGGCCCTTTAAAATGTCTTTTCCCGGGATATTTTGATGGAATTCGAACATCGTCCAAATTAAAGATATAATCATCAGATTTCGTAAACCACAATATAGTTTCATATCTCCCGGAAAATCTATTTGAGGCATGAAGGCCATGTCCAAAATGCCATATTATCCGGTTCCGTAATTTCAACCCATATTTTTTAAATATTTGGTAATAAAAAATGTCTAATGGAAAAACCTCACCATTGTTAATATAATTCCCAACTTGCCAGCAAATACTACCACTCGGAGATGTTACCCGAATTAACTGCTCTATTATTTCTTCCTGGTGCTCCAAATATTTTTCTATGGAAGTTTTTGTCTCATATTCTTTCCCAATATTGTAGGGCGGAGAGGTAATAATTAAGTCAAATTTATTTGAATCAAGTTTTTTTACGTTTTTGCGAACGTCACCTAAAATCACTTCATGTTCGGATTGAAAAATACCGTCGGTTATTTGGCTCATAGATTGCTGCATCGGCTATCTCTTGATTTTGAAACAGATTTAAGTCACTGGTTCACATTTTAGTGAAAGCATGAACACTATTCAACAAATAAAATTTTTTGATATTTTTCTCAATTTACCCTAATTTCGAAAATTACATTTTTTATGTCCAATATTGGATTATAGCTATGAACTTTAAATACTTACTGCTTTAACAGCGTAAGTTAATCTAAAAATTAAACTATGAGCAAATGGAAAAGCGCTTCTAAGGCTTTTTCCGGTGCATCGCTAACGCCGCTATGAACCGGCGATGCCTGTATAATCGCGCTGCTTGGCGCAGCCAGCCAATTAAATCGCTCGGATTTGCTAAGCTCTCCGAAATATCCGGCAACAGGCCCGCCGCTGCAAACCGTTTCCAGGCTTTTTAGATGAGATTTTACAATCTTCAAATTAGCATCAGGAAATAGCAGATTTAACCGCTTTAATTCATAATCGATTTTTATATCCAGGTAATCCAGTGTTCTGCAAAACAGAATTACACCGGCATTGATGAACTCCTGCCGCTCAACTTTTGGAACGACCCTGATAATCGCATAATTAAACGAGTGCTGCGCGGGCACGATTGGCCTCCTCCACAAAAATAAAAGACATTTTTAAGCGGTGATTCAAAAATTCAACATAAGCATTGCGATGTTCAGCAATACTGGTAAACCCATCGGTTGCTTCCAGCCAGTGATCGGGAATTTGAGCGGTGATGCCTTTAAAAAACGATTTATTCAAACGTTTTTTTAATGTACTATCGGCTTCATTCAAATTGTCCGCCAATGGCAAAAGCACATGGTCTTTGATTAACACAAAAGGTGTTTCGCTTTGCTGAATGTGGTTCTGCCAATTATGATGAAAATACAAAGCTGCACCATGATCAATCAGCCAGGTTTCCTCTTGATAGATTAACATATTCACATTTCGCGGCGTGCGATCAACGTTGGTGATAAATGCATCAAACCACACTAATTCTGAGGCAAATTGGGCGGAGGGTTTTGGCAGGGCCAAAAGATTAAAGGTAGCAGCATGTGATAAAAACGCCATCCCTAAATTTAGCCCGGCGCTGGCGTGAAGCAAATCCTGGATTTCGGCATCCGGCTCGGTATGGCCAATTGCCGGATCGAGGTTGATAAAAACAATCTCGGGAATCTTGAATCCCAACTTCCGACCAATTTCACCGGCAATTAACTCCGCGATCAACGCCTTTGCGCCCTGCCCGGCGCCAACAAATTTCATGGCGTAAATTTCGCCGTCATCCGCTTTGACGATCGCCGGAAGAGAGCCGCCTTCCCGCAACGGCGTAATATATTCGGTTGCTGTAACAGTTCTGATCATCTCGTTTTAATCTTTCCTAACGCCGAATTCATACTTATCTTAAAAAGCAAAAGTTATCAAAACCTTCCCCCACATTCCAGAAAATTTTGAAAGCTATTTATGATTTGAAAATTTTTATTATTTTAGAGTGAGCTGAGTACGTTTAAATTTTTACCCTTTATCTTTCACCCTTTATCCTTAAAAAGGAAGAAAGGCCGCCCAATGAACCTCAACCCCGTTATCATCGCCATTCCGATGTATTTTACGCTGATGGCGATTGAATTGGCTTACGAATCATTTACCCGCCGTAAAACCTACCGCTTAAACGATGCCGTTACCAACATCAGCACCGGCACGTTGCAGCAGTTGACGAATACATTTCTGGCGCTTTTTAAAATCGGGATTTATACCTTTTTTTACGAGAAGCTCTCGCTGTTTCAACTGGAACCAACCTGGATGACCTTCATTTTGGCGATGCTCTTTTGGGATTTTTGTTATTATTGGGAGCATCGCATGGCGCACGAAATCAGCCTGTTTTGGGGCGGGCATGTGGTGCATCATCAAAGCGAGGAGTTTAACCTGTCTGTGGCGCTGCGGCAGACTTCTACCGGTTTTATTTGGGGATTTCCGTTTTTTCTGCCGATGGCGATTTTCGGCATTCACCCGGTGCAGTATGTATTTGTCGGCGGGTTAAATTTGCTGTATCAATTTTGGATTCACACCGAGCACATCAACAAATTGCCGCGCTGGTTCGAGCTTGTTTTTAATACACCATCGCACCACCGGGTGCACCACGGGCGCGATCCGAAATACCTCGATAAAAATTACGCCGGTATGCTGATTATTTGGGATCGTATGTTCGGTACTTTTAAGGAAGAAGCGGAGCGCCCGAATTACGGCATCACCAAGCCGCTCAATAGCTGGAACCCGGTTTATGCCAATTTCGCGCATTATATC
>CAXHHS010000736.1:0-4119 GCA_964015645.1 uncultured bacterium | reverse complement strand
AGATGCAATGGAGTCTCGTGGGCTCGGAGATGTGTATAAGAGACAGAAATTGGCATGAGCGGCAAAGACGATCCCTACTGCCGCGCCGCCTTTCCCTGGCAGGATAAAAAACAGTGGGATTCGGAGTTGTTAGCGTTTTACAAAGCGGCGATCAAACTACGCCACCAAAACCCCTGTTTGCGAACCGGCGCATTCAAAATCCTCCACGCGCGGAAAGGGATTTTCGCCATTGGCCGTTCGCTGGGAGATCAGCGGATTATTGCCATATTCAATCGCCGGAAAAAATCCCAAACCGTCACGATTGATGTAAGTGATTTTTCCAAAAACGGCGGCGAATTTAAAGCAGTGTGGGGAAAAGGGCAATCGTATACCGTTAAAAATAACCGGTTAAGCAGCGTCGCCATTCCGGGAAGGGAAGCGATTGTTTTACTTGGTTAAATTGCGAGTAAAAAATAGTTACTATATGGTTTTTCCTAATTTCGTGTTTATCTTGACCACCCCAAATTTTGACGAAGAAATACAAAAATCTGATAAACGTATAAGAAAAGGAGAAACGGCATGGATTTCTTAAACAAATTAGAACTTAAGGCAAAAAATTTCGGTGCATCAACCGGTTTAAAATGGTTTGAAACAACCGCCGAGGGGGAATTAACCATTCACTCCCCGGCAACCGGGGAATTCATCGGCTCCGCTTACCAGGCTTCCGAATCCGATTACGATGCGATTATTGAGCAAGCGCAGGCAGCGTTTAAGGTGTGGCGAAAAATTCCGGCGCCCAAGCGTGGGGAAGTTGTACGGCAAATCGGGGATCGGCTGCGGGAATACAAAGAACCGCTGGGCACGCTGGTGTCTTACGAAATGGGGAAATCGCTCCAGGAAGGCCTGGGCGAAGTTCAGGAGATGATCGATATTTGCGATTTTGCTGTCGGCCAATCGCGTCAATTATATGGGTTGACCATGCACTCCGAGCGCGAAGATCACCGGATGTACGAGCAATATCACCCGTTGGGAATTGTGGGTATTATTACGGCGTTTAATTTTCCGGTAGCGGTGTGGGCCTGGAATGCGATGATCTCGGCAGTTTGCGGCAATGTCAACCTCTGGAAACCCTCTCCGAAAGTGCCCTTAACGGCAATAGCCTGCCAAAAAATTATCGCCGGTGTTTTACAGGAGAATGACCTGCCGGAAGGCGTGTTTAACCTGGTAATTGGCGATAATGAAGCCATCGGCGAAACCATGCTAAACGATAAACGAGTTCCGCTAATTTCGTTTACCGGCTCGATTCGCGTGGGGCGGCATTGTGCCGAGGTGGTTTCGCGCCGGTTGGGAAAATATATTCTGGAATTAGGGGGAAACAACGCCATCATCATCACTCCCCATGCGGATTTAAAATTGACGATTCCGGCAGTGGTATTCGGCTCCGTTGGCACTTGCGGCCAGCGCTGCACCTCAACCCGCCGTCTTATTATTCACGAATCCATTTATGATAAAGTGAAAGACGCCATCATCAAAGCATACGAAACATTACGGATCGGCAGCCCTCTCGATCAACATAATCATGTTGGTCCGCTGATTGATCGCCAGGCAGTAGAAACGTTTACGGCTGCGTTAAAAACCGCCGGGGAACAAGGCGGCAAGCATATTTACGGCGGCGAGGTGCTTTCGGGTAACGGTTACGAATCCGGTTGTTATGTGCGCCCGGCGGTGGTGCAGGCAGAAAATCATTTTCCCATCGTGCAGGAAGAAACTTTTGGCCCCATTCTCTATCTCATTAAATATTCCGGTGATGTGGATGCCGCTATCGAAATCCATAACGATGTGGCGCAGGGACTGTCGTCATCGATATTTACAAATAATTTGCAGGAATCGGAGCAATTTTTGGCACATTGGGGTTCCGATTGCGGTATTGCCAATGTCAATATCGGTACCTCTGGTGCGGAAATCGGTGGGGCATTTGGCGGCGAAAAAGAAACCGGCGGCGGCCGCGAATCCGGCTCCGATGCCTGGAAAGCCTACATGCGGCGGCAAACAAACACCATTAATTACGGCAGCACATTGCCACTGGCGCAGGGGATTAAGTTTGATATTTAAACATCCATTTTAAATCTCAATAATGAATTCCGGGTTAAAATTACTCGGTTCGCCCGGATATCCCCTCGAATTATTGATCACTCGTGTATTTCCAATTTGATAATCGGCCCCCTGGTGTATATGACCATGAATCCATAAGTGTGCATTTGACTGTTCAACAAAATCGTCCAAATTCGATATATATGCTGCGCTCAAAATATCAGACTGAAAAATATCCGGCAAAGATTTTTTACTTGGGGCATGATGCGTTACGATAACCTTTGTATCATCAGCATATTTTTCCAGCTCTGCTTTTAGCCACCTTTTTGATTGATGATGTGCACCTGCGGTATCAATCGATCGCAATTTACTATATTCCGGGGATTTCCTGATTCTTTTGTAATCGTTCATTTTTTGAGTGGCATGAAACCCTGCTATTCGCGGATCGCCGAATAATCTAAAGTCTGTCCAAAGAGTGCATCCGAAAAATCTTATACCATCTACTTTTAGCGATTCGTTTTCCAGCACTTTTACATTCGTCCCCTCAGCTTGTTGCCGAAGCTTATAAATCAGCTTTGGATAGGCATTCTTATAGTATTCGTGATTCCCAAGAACATAAATCACCAATTTATCGGGGAAGTTATTGAATATCCAATTCAACCCTTTATTGCCAAGATCAACATCCCCGGCAATAATAACGGCATCGGTATCAACCGATGGAGGTTCGAATTGTTCAAATTCCAAATGTAAATCGCTTAAAATTAACAGTTTCATTGATCTTTGATTTTCCTGCTTTAGATTTAGCTATATTGATAGCTTATACAAACAAAATTCTCATGCGAAACTAAGTTTTTCTTGTCATTTAAACAACCCTGTCTAAAAATGTTCTACCCAAAGTTTTTCTAAAGCCTTTCGGATCATTCGATAAAACCGTACATTATTCCCGTTTTTTCTTGTTTGTAAAGACGTTTTTTAAAAGGCAAAAATGAAAATAGCAATGCTCTTATCCGGTGGAGTGGATAGCTCGGTGGCAATGCGTCTGTTGAAAGATGAAGGCCACCACATCACCGCCTATTACCTCAAAATTTGGCTGCAAGATGAATTCTCCTTCCTGGGCGATTGTCCCTGGGAAGAAGACCTGGAATACTGCCGCGCCGTTTGCCAGCAGGCAGATATCCCCTTGGAAATATTACCCTTACAAACCGATTACTGGAACAGCGTCATCAAATACACCATTGACGAAATTAAAACCGGCCGTACGCCCAACCCGGATTTGTTTTGCAACAACCTGGTAAAATTCGGCATCTTTTACGACCGTATCGACCCGGCGTTTGAAAAGGTAGCCTCCGGCCATTATGCCAAAGTTTATCGCCAAAACGACCAGTATATTTTGGAGCGCACACCAGATGCGATTAAAGATCAAACCTATTTCCTCGCCTACTTAAACCAGAAGCAGCTTTCCCGGGTTTGTTTTCCGTTAGGCAACTACACCAAACAACAGGTGCGCGATTTTGCCAAACAATACGATCTCCCAACCCAAAATCGCCGCGATAGCCAGGGGTTATGTTTTTTAGGGCAGATCAAATTTTCCGAATTTGTGAAACAGCATCTCGGTATTAAAAAAGGCGATATTATCGAGATGGATTCCGGGGAGAAATTGGGCGAGCACGACGGTTATTATTATTACACCATCGGCCAGCGGCAGGGATTGGGGCTTTCCGGCGGCCCCTGGTATGTGGTCAAAAAGGATATTCCCAACAATCGTATTTATATTTCTCGCCGGATGGATATGGACGATAAATACCGCGATGAATTTATCGCCGGTAACTTCAATTGGATTTCCGGCCGTAAACCGGAAAAAGAAAATCTGCAAGTCAAAGTCCGCCATGGCGAGAATATTTATAACTGTTCGGTATCATTTATCACGGATGATTCGGCAACCGTAAAACTGGACCGCGTTGATCGTCCCGGAATCGCTCCCGGCCAATTCGCGGTGTTTTACGATGGCAACATCTGCCTGGGCGGTGGGGTAATTTTAGAGTAGGCAGT
>CAXHHS010000735.1:0-4122 GCA_964015645.1 uncultured bacterium | reverse complement strand
GCATACCGCTTGTTCTTTCAGGGCGAAGAATTGTTAAATCAATATCAATGGCGGAAATCACAGGAAAAATTCAGACAGGCAACCGAACTTGATTCTACCTTTGCAACGGCATACTACAAATACGCTGTGGCATTAAGCTGGGGGCATTTTCGGTCTCCCAAAACACGGCAGGCGCTTGAAAAAGCAATGCAACTTAAAAACCGCCTGAGCAATCGCCACTATTTAATATGCAGTGTAATGTATGGACAGATTCAGAAAGGCTACGAAAAAACAGTTTTGCTTTCCGAACAAACCGCCCGGCAATTTCCGGACGACAAAGAAGTGTTAAATCTTCTCAGCGAAGCCTATTATCATACTCTTCAATATAAAAAAACATTACAAACGATGGAAAAAATAGTGGCATTAGATCCGGATTTTTCTTTCGGATTGTCGCATTTACTGGATGTGTACAACCGCCTGGGATATTACCGGAAAGCGACCGAGGAAGCGCTTCGCCGCAAAAAAATCAACCCGGAAAATGTGGGGTTTCACTTTATCCAGGGAGATACATTAATTTTCTCAGGAAAAATTGAGCAGGGATTTGCGCAATATGATTCTGCTGCCGCTGCCGTTTCCGATAAACAAACATTCTTTTTCGATCTCCCCGATGCAAATAAAGCCGGTGCAAATCTTATCCTGGGAAGATATAATCAGGCGGAGAGATTATATTTAAAATTGCTAAAAACTTATGAAGGTTTTTCACAAGATTTTCAAGATCATACCCACTTTGTTTACTTAGCATTAGGACACATGGCAGAAATTCGCGGTGATATAAAACAAGCTCACCGGCAATATCAACTGGCCGCAAAGATGTCAAATGCGCCCCGGGTATACCGCGATCTCGGAACCTGGCATGCTCGCTATGGCGAAATTTCCAAAGCAGAAGCGTTTGCTGACACGATTCTAAAACTGCGAGGTGTTTATTCGAATCGCTATTACAATTTTATTGCCGGGGAAATTGCTCTGGCGAAAAAAGATAATGCTGCTGCAATCAAATTTTTTGATCAGGCCGGAGATATACACTTTTATCGCTACCCATTGATAACGGCCTACGAAAATAGTGGCGATATCGAAAAGGCCATAGAAGTGACAGAAAAACTTACCCGGTATCGATTGATGGGAGAAATAAGCACGTTTTACTATTCGCTGTATTATCCCTATTGTATTTACAAATTAGCTATGCTGTACGAAAAAGTTGGCCGCACCGCCGATGCCCGAAAAACCTACAACCGCCTCCTTGAACTTTGGAAAACCGCTGATCCCGGTTTGCGGATTTTAGTAAATTCAAAAATTAGGCTGAAAAATTTAGACCAGGGATAAGTTTATTTCGAACTTGAGAAAAACATTAAAGTGCCTCTCATGATTAGGATACCCTATAAAAATAATCGCACAGTACTCCTCACGGAAATATTTTTTTTAACCCTTATCTATCTTTATCCACCGGCGATTTTGCCTGCCCGGGAATCATTATCAAAAAACCTCTCCGAACATCAATCCCTTAAATTTGAGCATCTTTCACTGGAAGAAGGGCTTTCTCAAAATTCAGTGTTTTGTATTTTTCAAGATCGAAAAGGGTTTATGTGGTTCGGAACCGAGGATGGTTTAAATAAATATGATGGGTACACCTTTACCCATTTTAAAAACGATCCTGACAATCCCTATAGCATAAGCCATAATAATGTTTGGGCGATTTGTGAAGATCCTGATGAAAACGGAAAAATATTTTGGATCGGTACCAATGGTGGCGGCCTTAATAGATTCGATTTGGAAACGGAAACGTTTACGCACTATAAACACCATCCTGATAGCCAAAATAGCTTAAGCCACAATAATATTTTGACGCTATATATAGATCAAGCGGGAATATTATGGATTGGTACTAACGCTGGTGGCCTTACCAGGTTTGATCGAAAAACAGAAACATTTACCCGGTTTAGACACAATCCGGCGAATCCCCAAAGCATCGGGAGCCATACGGTTTGGGCCATCTGTGAAGACCGCTTTGGCACACTCTGGTTTGGCACTGAAGGCGCGGGACTGAATAAACTTGTTCCAAGCAGCGATGAAAATAATACCCCCGGTTTCGAACAGTATAAACATGATCCCAATAACCCGGAGAGTTTAGGCCACAATACGGTTTGGGCGCTTTATGTAGACCAGGCCGGGCAGCTTTGGGCCGGCACTGAGGGAGGCGGACTGAATAAATTCAATTTTGAAACGGAGGCATTTACCCGGTTTAAACACGATCCTAACAATCCTCACAGTTTGAGTAACGATATTATTTTTACTATTTATCAAGCCCCGGATGAGCCAGGAACATTATGGATTGGTACCCTGGATGGGGGCCTCAATAAATTTTTTCCGGCTAAGGATAGTAAATCGTCTTCTATTTTCCGGCGATTTACTCACGATCCCCTCAACCCTCAAAGCCTTAGCCAGAATATTGTTCTGTCAATTTACAAGGATCGCACCGGGATGCTTTGGGTAGGAACGTATAACGGAGGCCTTAATAAAGCTGACAATCGTTTGAAAAGATTTGCCCATTATCAGCATGTTCCCGGTAATGCCAACAGCTTAAGCAGCAATACTATTTTTGCGCTTTGCGCCGGTCAATCCAGTGTACTTTGGATTGGGATGGGAAATGGCGGGCTTAATAAGTTTGATATAAAAACAGAAGAATTTACCCGCTACCCAACGGCTCCAAAGAATCCTGCCGGATTACATACCAATATTATTCATACACTTTATGAAGATCGCGCCGGAACACTATGGATCGGGTCCTATGGCGAAGGATTGTATAAAATGCTGCCAGGACAGAGTGAAAATCCTGCCCCGGAAAAACAATCATTCGTCCAATACAAACATGACCCCGAAAACGCATTTAGTTTAAGCCATAATGACGTAACCGCCATTTACGAAGATCGCGCCGGCACATTTTGGATCGGTACTTTAGGCGGCGGGCTTAACAAAGTGATTCCTGGCGAAGACGGAGAATCTTTACAAACCGATAATCGAAACTCCCGGCTTTCCTTCAAACAGTATCGAAACGATCCGCAAAATCCCAATAGTTTAAGCGATGATGCCGTGCGGTTTATCCATGAAGATCGCGCCGGAAATCTTTGGACCGGAACATACGATGGATTAAACCGGTTAAGCCGGAATGCCGGGAAAGGAGACGTTTTTACCCGCTACAAAAATGAACCGGGAAATCCGAATAGTTTGAGCCACGACAGAATCCATTGCATCCACGAAGATGGCAACGGGGCTTTGTGGATCGGAACCGCCCGGGGATTATCGCGCATGAGCGTGGATAATCAAGGCAAGGCATCATTCAAAAATTACCGGGAAAAAGACGGGCTGCCGAATGATGTCGTATTTGGCATATTGGAAGACCACTATGGAAATCTCTGGCTGAGCACCAATAATGGATTGTCAAAATTCAATCCTCGCACAGAATCTTTTAAAAACTATGATGTTTCCGATGGTCTGCAAAGCAACCAATTTACCCTGGGCGCTTTTTGTAAAGGCAACAACGGTGAAATGTTTTTTGGTGGTATTCAGGGGTTTAACCGTTTTTACCCCGACAGTATTCGAGATAACACTATTGCTCCCCAAATTGCCCTGACTGGTTTTAAAATTTTTAATGAATCGGTTTCCTATAATTTTTCCCCCTTCGAAGAGGATGCCGCTTCAGCGGCGGGGGATGTCGCACCGCTTCAAACCCACATATCCGAAACCAAAGAAATCACCTTATCATACAAACAAAATGTTCTCACCTTTGAATTTGCCGCTCTGCACTATGCCGCCCCGGAGAAAAATCAATATGCTTACAAAATGGAAGGATTTGATGAAGATTGGGTCTACTCGGGAAATAAACGCGAGGCCACTTATACAAATTTAGACCCCGGGGAATACATTTTTCGGGTTAAAGGCTCAAACAATGATGATATTTGGAACGAAGCGGGAACGTCCCTAAAAATTATCATAATGCCGCCCTTTTGGCAAACCTGGTGGTTTAGAGCGTTCGCCTTTTTAATGATCGCAGCATCTGTCGTCATCTGGCACAAAAAACGGTTGAAAAGG
>CAXHHS010000734.1:0-4129 GCA_964015645.1 uncultured bacterium | reverse complement strand
GATGCAATGGAGTCTCGTGGGCTCGGAGATGTGTATAAGAGACAGGAATTTGCTTGCAGCTCAATTTTTTCGAGAATCACGTCACCGATTTCAAGGCCAGTCTCGTAGGATTCATCCACATTTTCACGATACCCATTGCGAATGGCATCACCACGCCAAATCTTTTATTTTGCCAGCTTACATTACCGGTCAAAATCCCGGGGTTCGCGATCTTTAACCTTTGATAGAACTTTCAGGTATTTTTCACGACTTCCTTGTTTAGATCGGTCTTCTAAATATTTTTCGGTATCCAGTGCCGCAAGCTTCTCTGCTAAAGCGGTTGCAATAAATTGGTTAATCGAAATATTATCTTTTGATGCCAGTATTTTCACACGTTTATGTAAAGATTCGGGTATTCTGATGCTTAAAGTACTCATTTTGATTTCTCCATGACTTTTATAACTCTTTTGGCGTAAGCGCCTTGATCCCAAAATCTTCAACGCCTTTAAAATCTTTTAAATTGTGGGTTGCAATATATTCACTTCCGGATTCAACTGCTACTTCAAAAAAAGGCAATTGAATTATAATTTAAAATTACCGAAAGCCTGTTTTATAAAACCTCTGTCTTGTTTATATTTAATCCAAATTACGGAAACGGGAGTTTAAGAAAATCGAATATTAAAAATATATTGTGGGAAAAAATCTTTGAAAACGAATACAAATCACCAAACAAACAGATTCCAGGTTGCAAGTTTCAAGTTTCAAGTTTCAAGTTTCGAATTTCAACCAACAACGGACAACGAACAACCAACACCTCCCTGCGAATTCCACGTCTCGCGCAAAGCCCGCCAAAAATATGATTTTGATCTGAGCATGTTTAGTACCAACGGCAGCGTGATTTTTGCCAATTTTCACGCCGCGCGGCTATTTGCGCAAAAAATTAATGATAAGCGTGATTTGCTGAACCATCCCGACCAGGCGGCCAGCGCAGCGGAAATTAACGCCATGGGGTTGATCGACGAAATTCTCCACACCATGGTCGAGCAGTATCGCCAGCAGCAAAACTCGCAGGTGTTTAAAGATGCGTTAGACTGGCTGGAAGCGAAATTCAGCAGCACGGAAATCGATAAGGCGCTGCAACTGTTTGTCGATGACTTCCCTCCCATCGATGTGTATCTCAATAAAATTAGCGTTGCGGATTACCTGAAAGGCGAAACCGGCAAACGATCCAATCGCCGGATTGCGCTGGAAGAAATGCTGATGCTCTGGATTTCCAACGAAAATCCGGCATTCAAAAAATACGCCGAGTTATTTGATGATTCGCAGTTGCGGGAAAAAACCGTCTATCCGAAGATGATGCCGGAGCTAAACGAATTTTTCGATGAGCAGCCACTCTTTGGGCCGCAAGGCCAGGGAAAAAATCTGTTGCAACAGTTGCTGGAACCGGCAAAGGCTGCCCCCGGTTCGCTCAGCGACCAATTACAGTTTATTCGCGAAAATTGGACTGCCCATCTTAGCCCGAACTTGAGCATTAAATGGGAGATGCAATTAGGAAAATCACCCGTGCAGGAGGGTGATGAATCAGCCCCACAGTTCGAAACCCGCTTACTGCGCACCATCGATTTTATTACCGAAGAGCAGAAAATGCGCTTTAACCCCGGGCTTGGCCCGGCGCCAACGCATGTGCCGGAATATACTTATGCAGAAGCGGAGCCGGAGCAATTCAGCCCGGATTTGCATTGGATGCCTCGCCTGGTGCTGATCGCCAAAAGCACCCTGGTTTGGCTGGATCAACTCTCCAAACAGTACCGGCAATCGATTACCCGCCTGGATCAAATACCCGATGAGGAGCTTGATAAATTGGCGCGCTGGGGATTTACCGGCCTTTGGCTCATCGGCATTTGGGAGCGCAGTCCGGCCTCCAAGCAAATCAAACAAATGTGCGGCAACCCGGAAGCGGAATCCTCCGCTTATTCACTCCACGATTATCAAATTGCGGAAGAATTGGGTGGCGACGACGCCTGCCAAAATTTGCGGGAGCGCTGCTGGAAACGCGGCATCCGCCTCGCCAGCGATATGGTTCCCAATCATACCGGCATTACCTCCCGCTGGGTGGTCGAGCACCCCGAATGGTATATTCAACTACCCTATCCCCCGTTTCCGTCTTATTCTTTTAACGGCGTCAACCTGGCGCACAGTTCGGATACCGGTATCTTTTTGGAAGACCATTACTACGACCGCACCGACGCCGCAGTGGTCTTCAAACACGTCGATCTTCACAGCGGAAAATCACGCTTTATTTATCACGGCAACGATGGCACCAGCATGCCCTGGAACGATACCGCTCAACTCGATTACACCAACCCGGAGGTGCGCGAGGCGGTTATTCAAACGATTCTTGAAGTGGCTCGCAAATTCCCCGTTATCCGCTTTGATGCCGCGATGACCCTTGCCAAACGCCATTTTCATCGACTGTGGTTTCCGGAGCCGGGCAGCGGCGGGGATATCCCCTCCCGTTCGGAGCACGGCCTGGCCCGCCCTCAATTTGATGCCTTAATTCCCCAGGAGTTTTGGCGGGAAGTGGTGGATCGCGTTGCAAAGGAAGTGCCGGACACCTTATTGTTAGCGGAAGCCTTTTGGATGATGGAAGGCTACTTTGTACGCAGCCTCGGTATGCACCGGGTTTACAACAGCGCCTTTATGCACATGATGATGAAGGAGGAAAACAAAAAATATCGCTACACGATTAAGAACACCATCGAGTTTGAGCCGGAAGTGCTGAAACGTTATGTCAATTTTATGAATAATCCCGATGAAGACACTGCCATCGATCAATTTGGTGATGGCGATAAATATTTCGGCGTCTGCATGATGATGGCGACGATGCCCGGTTTGCCGATGTTCGGGCACGGGCAAATCGAAGGCTATCACGAGAAATACGGCATGGAATATCGCCGGGCGTATTATGATGAGCAGCCCAACCAATACCTCATTGAGCGCCACGAACGGGAGATTTTCCCCATTCTGAAAAAACGTTACCTGTTTGCGGAAGTGGAAAATTTTTTACTCTATGATTTGTACACCGAACACGGAACCGTGAATGAAAATGTATTTGCCTATTCCAATCGTTTTGAGGGTGAGCGCTCGCTGGTAGTGTTCCACAACGCCTACGCCGAAACCCGCGGCTGGATTCGCACCTCGGCGGCCTTTACGGAAAAGCTAAATATTGAAAACGCCGGGCAGGAAAGGCGCCTGGTGCAAAAAGCCCTGGGCGATGGCCTGGATTTACCGCAGGGGGAAAGTTTTTACTGCATTTTCCGCGACTACATCAGCGGATTGGAATATATCCAACGCTGCCAGGCGCTTTGGGAACGCGGCATGTATATCGAATTGGGGGCGTATAAATACCAGGTCTTCCTGGATTTCCGGATCGTGGAAGATAGCGATACCCAACAGTATGCCCGATTGGCTGAATCGCTGAAGGGGCAGGGTGTGCCCGGCATAAACGAGGCGTTGCAGGAATTACATTTGCAGCCCATTCACCAGCCGTTCGCTAAACTGTTTAATGCCAAGATGTTAGATAAATTAATCGCCAGCCGCGAGCCGGGCGTAAAAGCGAAAGAAAAAACAGCGCTTTTAAAAGAAGCCGAAAACGCTTACGCTGATTTTATAACTGCTGCCAGCGAGTTTTCCGGTAAAAAAACGTCAGCTAAAAAACTCGCTAAAGAATGCCGCCGAGATGTAGCAGCTGCGCTGAAATTCGATGTTAAAACCATTGAGAAAAAATTTGCCCCGGCAAACTCTCGCAAGTTTAAAGCGGCGATTAAACTGCTGGCAAACCAAAACGGCAGCGAATCACTTTCGCCAGCTATTTTTATCAGTCTGGCGATGCTCCAAAAAATCGGTAAACTATTTGATGATAAGGAATTTGTTCCCCACAGCCGCAGCTTGTTAGACGAGTGGCTGTTAACAAAACGCATTCGCCGCACATTTTCAAAAATGGGATTTGATGCAAAAAGGCTTAGACTGGTTCAGATCAGAAAACAGTTCAGCTTACATGACATTACTAGACTAATATGAAAAGTGTAAAATTCAATACAATAGTAGGTACATTAGATGCACATGCTATGGAAACAATGAACAAGAAAGG
>CAXHHS010000733.1:0-4129 GCA_964015645.1 uncultured bacterium | reverse complement strand
CGCGATGCAATGGAGTCTCGTGGGCTCGGAGATGTGTATAAGAGACAGTGTCACGGGGAGGGTTTTTCTCCTGCCAGCGGATAGTAGCGGGTTTTTGCCCCGGTTTTAATTGTGCGCCTTGAACAGCGTACAAGTCAAGATCGCCATCATTGTCATAATCAAACAAAGCGCCGCCGGCGCCGGTAATTTCCGGCAGGGTGTATTCACCGGTATCGCCGTTATAATGGATAAAATCAATCCCGGAAGTTTCGGTAACATCCAAAAAAATGGGAGAAGATGAGGCGATTGGGGTACTATTTCGGGAGGGTGAAGCATTCGCCGGTTTTTTGCTGGTAATTCCAGGCAAATTCGCTGCGGCGATCTTTTTAACTGTCTGGGCCTGGCCAATTACAATCAATATTGGCCAAACCCAGACAAATACGAGTGTTCTGACAACAAGTGTTCGCAAGCAGGGTTTCCTATTTGAGCATCATCATCTTGCGAGTGGAGGCAAAGCTGCCGGCTTTTATACTATAAAAATAAATACCGGAGCTGACCTTTTCTCCATTATCATTCACCCCATCCCATTGCACGGAATAAAACCCCGGTGATAATCTCTCATCGATCAAGGTTTTCACCAGGCGGCCTCGCACATCGTAAATTCTCAACGTCGTTGAAAAATTAGGCGATTCAACCGTCTCCGGAATTTGCACGCTGATGGTTGTTGAGGGATTAAAGGGATTGGGATAATTTTGATCCAAAGCAAAGGTTTTCGGTAATGCAGCCGAGGCATGAATATCATCAAGCGCTACATCCGCTAACTCCACAGCTGGTGCCGCATTGGAAAAACCGGGCATTGCCATATACCAAAACCCGGTTTCAGCAGAATTAGAAGCGTCTTTCATCACACTAAAAGCCGGCTGATCAACCGTTACCAGGAATATTTGATCGCCATCCACCAGTGCTGTGCCGCGATTTCCCAATACCGTATTCGATATTTGCCCCGGGGTGTGCGGGATTAGATGATCGGATACTTGAATCGATATTTGGATCACTTTAGCGCCGTCGTCCGAGCCGATATTAACTGGCTGACTCTTTGCTTGCGCCACAGCACTTTGCTGCCAGAGGAAACAGATCGCAAATATAATAAAAAATATCTTTAATTTTTTCATTGTTATATCCTTTCATTAATCTATTCGCGGGGTGCTTCCAAGGGGGCGACCGTTTTCGTCGGTTTCTCTCGCCGTTTCTTGTACTGTTTGGGGGTTGGTTGTTGTACTCTCAAACATACCACCCACGGCAGCGGCCGGTCTTGGTACGGCGACACGGGTTTGCAGCAGCGATTCCAGGCGCGCCATCCCTGCGCTTAGCTCATTCAATTGCGCTCTTAAGGCGTCATTCTCCGCTTGCAGCGCATCGGCCCTCTGGCTTAACTCTTGCACTGCGCCGACCAGGAAAGGCCGGATATTGTAGGTATCGACTTGCAAATACCCTTCGCCATCATCCTGAACGCTTTCCGGAAAAATTTCCTGGTATTCCTGGGCGATAAAGTTGTAATAGAAACGATCTTTGGTGCTGGGATGCAAGTTTTTGAAGGTATCGTTGTAACGGAATTTTACCGGGCGAAGGCGATTAATGGTCGCTAACGCATTATCAATACCCTGGATGTCTCTCTTTAAGCGCGCATCGGAATTGGCCAGCCAATCTCCGGCGGTGGTTTTGGAGGCGTTGCCTTCCACTTCCAATGTATTGGCAGTCGCTAATCTCCCGATACCGGTTAAGCCAGCCGTTGTCATAATAATCCTTGCTGGCGCACTCGTCGTATGGACGATTCCAAAAGCGTCCTGAAAATTGCCATCCAAACCGACAGACCATGTGCTGGTCGGATTTTTTAGTTCGACCGTAGCCTGGGTATTTGCCGCGCTGGTTTCTGCTCGTAAAGTTGCGCTTGCGCTACCCGCAAAAGCGTGCAGTTTTGTGGCGGGGCTTTGGATTCCCATACCGATATTGTTGTTGGCGGCGACGACAAGGGCGTTATGATCAGCGCCGGGGAAGATCTTAAAAGGCAGTTGGGAGGAGTTGGTGACGTCGCGAATAAAGAAGTTGGTCTCGTTGGCGGCAACATCAAAGGTTTGGGATTGAAAGCCACTAGAACCATCTTGCTCCAGCCGTAGAGTGGGGGTGTCGCCGTCCCTGGAGTGCAGCTCTACTATCGGATCTTCGACACCAAAGCCAATATCGCCGTTACTTCTGATCACGAGTGAGTGGTTGGGAACACCGGCGCCGCCGTTCGCATTGCCACGAATTTTAAACGGTGTCGTGCCGCCATCAACATCGACAATCGCAAAGCGGTTTTCATCCCCGTTATTACTACCATTGGCTTGAATCTCCCAATCCCGGCTCGGGAACGATGCGCTATTGCTGGTATCCTGGAACTTAATGCGCAGGTTGTTTTCTTTCAGGCGGATAGTATCGAAGCCGAAGGACTCGCTGCTCGTGCAGTCAAGCCCAACGCATATACTTCCCTGGACGATGACATCGGTAATAAAAGTCTGGGCCTGAATCGTCGGCGGCGAATCACCGCGCTTGTTTGTGCTGCCGGTATTTTCGTCGCTATCCACCGGCGCTGCGCTATTATTTCTCCGTATTACTTCCGCAGCCCTATCTCCGCTGCGGGTCATTGAAGCATCGCCGCCCGACTCGGTAAAATACATGCGCGGCGATAATTCCTGGCCCTCGCCAATTGTAATGCCCAACCAATAGGGCTGGTCGAAAGCCAGTTGCAAGGAATTAACCATACCGAGGTTTGCCTTAAAAATACCATTTTGGATTGCAACGCTTTGTTGCTCGGACCAAATGGGGGCTTCGCCATCGGGCGAGTCGTATATATTGAACGTAATGATCCGTTCGCCATCTGACAGCGGAATCCCCTTGGAGTCAACCGCCAATCCTTGCACAGCGACCGGTTTCTCAGCCGCAGCTCCCTGGGCCAAAACGACCTGCGCTCCCAAAAAACAGAACAATATTGTTAGATAAAACCATTTTCTCATAATAGTACCTCCGTACTGTTGGTTAAAATAAGAAGTTAATTAGTTGGGTGATTAGTTAGTTAATCGCTAGTAGGATGCAACTATTTTGGGGGAGAACAATTTAAAATACCTGTTATACCAATTTTTCATAAGATATCACTCAGTTTTCGAGCAAATTAGGAACGGCGGATTTCATTTCAATTAAAACACGATGGCAGAATTACTAAAATTAATGCTTAAAGTAAATAATAAAATCAAATTTTAGAAACTCGTGATGATTTCTGAGAAGATGCCTGGCGGAGCTGAATGTCAATTTTGAAAGTGTTAATATAGTAAAAATACTATGTCTTAATCAAGGTAAAAAAACTGGCTGCTTAAAAAACTGTTACTTCTGTTTATGCCAACGGAGTTTCAGGATAATTGGGGTACAAAGCCATTATTTCTTCGAAAGTAAAGGCCCTGGCATAAAAATTGGGGCGAATTTCGTTGCAAAGTTACGCTATTCAAAAAAACTTTCGTTGATCTGTGTCACATACACCAGGCTGGTGAGCTTGGTCAGTACCGTTTTAAAATTTTTTTGATGGGTATTTCCGGTGCAAAGGTACTCGTCCTTTGTGCAGCCAATTCTGCCGGAAGCATCCGGATGAATTTTTACGGTGGGATCAATTTGTTTTACGGCTTCGGCAAACTTCTCTTGCGCCGGAATGCAAAATTCGTAATCCAGCGCCCGCAAGCCATCCGGCGGACCATAGAGGCCGTCCTCATTTAACGAATTGAGATCAAAAGTGATTTTGTCCAGCATTTGTTGTCCAACCTCCCCGGTATCCGGCGATTTCGAAAGACAGCCTGCCATGCAGAGAACCAGTATCAGCCAATAAGTTTTAAAAGAAAACAATTTCATTCTTAAAAAATACCCTTATTAGAAAAAAGCCCATCATATTTTGGCGGGCTTTTTTTATATTGTCAAGTTAATCTTTATTTAGCGCTTAACACTTGTAAACCTCCCGGGGGTTTTAAACCAAATTTGAAGCCCAAATAGAGATAGCAATTATTGCCAGGTGTTGTAAACATATTATATCTGTCTCTTATACACATCTGACGCTGCCGACGAGCTTCTTGGT
>CAXHHS010000732.1:0-4131 GCA_964015645.1 uncultured bacterium | reverse complement strand
ACGAGATGCACTGGAGTCTCGTGGGCTCGGAGATGTGTATAAGAGACAGAAATTTTAGGGCGAGAAGGCCAATTCTGGCATCATGAAAGTTTTGACCATTACATTCGAAATGAAGAGGAATTGGAAAAAACGATAGCATATACTTTAAACAACCCGGTCAAAGCCGGATTAGTTAAAAATCAAACAGAATGGAAATGGAGCTACTATCGTAACACAAGTTTCCAACTTGTGGCATCATCCACAAATTGGAAGCTTGTGTTACATACTGTCAACTACTTTTCCACTCCCCCAAATTACTCGCAGTTCGAATCCGCCTACATATCCCTCCGCCAATCCGAAGGTCGAATTTACACCGATGGCGTTTTGAAAAAATTACCCAATATAGCCGCAAGCCACCCTCTACTTGAAGAGTGGCAAATCCGCCAACACTCTTTAAACAAGCTGATACGATTTTTAGCAAAACACAAACAACCGCTTTCGATATGAGATTTGGGCTGCGGCAATGGCTGGATGTCTGCCCAATTCGCAGGGATTCCCAACAGCACCGTTTGGGGGGTCGATTTAAACGCAACGGAGTTGAAACAAGCTGCCCGGGTATTCAATGAGAATAAAAATCTTTATTTTATCTATGGGGATATCTTTGAAGAAACATTTCCTCTTGAATCGTTCGATGCCATCATTTTAGCAAGCTCAATTCAATATTTTGAAGATGTTAATCGTTTGATAAACAGGCTGTTAGCGCTTTTGAAAAGCAATGGAAAAATTCATATTATTGACAGCCCATTTTACGATTCCCATTCAATTCCGGGAGCGAAACTGCGTACTAAAGATTATTACCAGGGAAAAGGCTTTCCGGAAATGACAGATCACTACTATCATCATACGATGTATGATTTGAATACTTTTCAGCCGCAAATTTTATATAATCCGGATAAATTTTCCAACCGGCTGCGACAGAAACTTTTTAGAGAACACCGCTCGCCATTTCCATGGATAATGATTTCCAAAGGTGCCGAATGCGATTAGAGGTTCTTTACCAGGATGACCATTTAATCGCAATTGATAAACCGCCCGGTATTCACGTTCACCCAACCCACCTGTCGAAAGGCGAGGATAGCTGCATGAGAATTTTACGCGATCAAATTGGGCAATGGGTATATCCCGTTCACCGCCTGGATCGCGCGACCTCCGGTGTTCTCTTATTTGCCCTGGATAAAGATAGTGCTGCAAAGACGATGCAACAATTCATCGACCGCAAGATAAAAAAACGCTATTGGGCAGTGGTTCGCGGGTATGTTTCCTCAGAAATAAACATAAATCACCCATTAAAAGAAGAACCGCATAAACCGCCGGCAGATGCAACAACAATCGTTAAACCGTTAGCGAAAGTTGAGTTGCCATTTCCGATTGGGAGTTTTACAACTGCTCGCTATTCCCTGGTAGAAGCCAATCCCGTTACCGGACGAAAAAACCAGGTTCGCAAGCATTTCGTTCATATTTCCCATCCAATTGTCGGTGATGTTCGCTACGGCGATGGGAAGCATAATCGGCTGTTTCGGGAGCAATTCTCAATCAAACGCTTGTTGTTAATGGCAATGGGCATTGAATTAATTCAACCGGCGACAGATAACACAATTTCAATAAAAGCTCCATTACCTGATGCGGTAAAAACATTGTTTCTTCGTATTGGTTGGGAATCATTTTTAGATAATAAGACCGCTATTTGATAAAACGTGATGGTGGTAGCCCACGAAACTAATTCTATAATACAAATATAGTTATATAACTAATTTAAAAGATTTATTATCATTATTATTAGCCTGTGGAAACTGTCAAAAACTGTTTGGAAGCATTTATAAACAATGGTTTTTACGTTAAGGAATTGTTTAAGCATTGTTTATAACATGTGGAAAACTTGTTGAGAATTTTTTGGTTTCAAAATTGAACCAAAGTTTTTAACACCGTTTCAACAGTTTTAACACATTTTCCACAAATTTTTAATATCATTTTTAACAGGATTGTTGAAAACGCTCTTAGCATCTTACATTATTTTTCTTTCCATTGATGAAGCGTTGCGGTTAACAACTCTTCATTGATTGAAGGATTCGGGTAGTTATTTTTTTGAATGCGTTGGCGGCAGGCTTCATATAAAATAACGGCGGCAGCAACGGAGACGTTTAAACTTTCTAACATACCAAACATCGGGATGTAAATATCGTGATCCGCAATGGCAACAGCATCTTCGGAAACCCCAAGATGTTCATTTCCTAAAATGATGGCCGAGGGTTTCGTCCAATCCACTTCGTAAATCGATTTTGAATTATGCTCGACAACCCGGGTTGCATAAATTGTAATTGCTTGTTTTTTAAGAGTTTCCTTCAACTCAAGGTGATTGTTAAACCGCTCGGTTTCGATCCATTTTTTGGCGGAAGCGGATGACTTTTTGCCCAATTTGGGAAATTTTGTCGTCGTATAAAGCAAGTTGATTTTCGAAATACCAACGGAGTCGCAGGTTCGCAAAATAGCACTCACATTATGCGGATCATGAATATTTTCGCAGACGATGGTTAAATCCGGCTGGCGATTTTTTAGCACACGGTGCATTTTTTCGACTCGACGGGCTGTGGGCATTATATCCTCTTCGAATTTTATAAAGGGAGGTGAGATAACTCTCAGCAGCTACTTTCAAAGGAAAAAATGTTAATCTATCTCACCCTCTGAAATTTCGGTTTTATTATATAATAAATTGCTTGAATTTCTAAGAATTTAAATTTTAAATTTAGCAGTTTAATCGGAATACATATGGAGGTAATTATGGGCAATAGAAAAGAAGACATGTACGAAGCAGAATACCAGCGGTGGAATAGTGATGATGAGGCCGATAAAATTTCGGATAATGATGACGATAACGATAATGATGACGAATTCGAAAGCGAAGAAAAAGATGTAGAGGAAAACGAAGAAGAAATGTCCCAGATTGAATCGAAGATAGATAGTGGTGAAGATTTAGCAACTGCCAGTGATACATCATTGTTATTAAAAGCACGCGTTATTTATTTGTGCCCCATTTCCCGTAAGATATTTTTCAAAAATAAATGGATTAAAGATAATGTAACGGATGTTTACACCGTTCGCACGGAATTGGCGATCTGCGATCAATACCTCAAAAGAGCGCAGGAGTATGGGTATTTTATTGGCAGCCTGGAAATTTATGATAAAAAATTAAAAGAGCGAAAAAATGTTATCATCGATTTAGCAAAAAGTGTTGAAGCCGAATTGGAAAACAAGATGCCGTTTGAAGTTATTATCGATACCAGGGAGCAAAACGACATTTTATATATTTTTACCAATACCACCCGCCTGGCAATCGAAATTGCCCGTGCAGTTCGCCACGAATGGCACGGCGCAATTCAATACGAATGGTTTGAAAGAAACCAGTTTGTGCGGGCGAAATGGTTCTCTGAAGTTCAGAACCGGGAATATTTTAAAAGCCGCATTAAAGCCGCAAAAGAAAAACGGGTCGGGATGTTTTCTTTTGAAGATGAATAATAGCTCTTTAGGCCGGGAGTGGTAAGCTCGTTTATCATTTTCCGGCTTGTTATTTTGCCTCCCTAAATTTTTTCAAATGAACGAGTAATTTTCGGAAAGTTGATAATTTTACTATTGTAAGCATAGAGGTAATGGCCTTGTCAGATTGGGTTGATATCAAAAAAGATAAACACCATATTTCCCGGGAAAAGCAAAAAGCGCGGGATTTAAAAAAATCCAACTGGTGGAAAAATAAAATTGCGGAAGGGATTTGCCATTATTGCGAAAAAAAGTTTCCACCGGAAGACTTGACGATGGACCACATCGTTCCGCTATCCCGCGGCGGTAAAAGCGGCAAAGGAAATGTAGTGCCTTGTTGCAAGCAATGTAATTCCGATAAAAAATACCTTACGCCGGCGGAAATTCTGTTAAGAAAATTGCGTGGAGAAGATGATGAATCGGGGAACCGCTGAATCGGCGAAACGGGGATTATAACGGATGCTCAAAGAAAACGAAATCCGCCACTGGTTTTCCGCCAATCAAGTGCTCCTGAATAATTTGCTCTAAAACACGTACTGTAAATTCTGCTCGTTGTTTTTGATT
>CAXHHS010000731.1:0-4131 GCA_964015645.1 uncultured bacterium | reverse complement strand
TACACCAAGAAGCTCGTCGGCAGCGTCAGATGTGTATAAGAGACAGGTTCGGGTTGATGGTTTTTGCCACAATACACGCTGCCGCCGCACTGCTGCCGCCGCCAACCGGGACAATAATGACATCAACGTCAGGCAAATCTTCCATAATTTCTAACACGTAAGTTCCAACGCCGCAGATGAGTGGCTCATCCGTTGGGCCAACATAATATCCGCCTTTATCTTTAGCCATTTGCTCAATCCAAACTCGTGCAGCATCATAATTGGGGCCGTGGAAAAGTACCTCTGCACCCAATTTGCACATGGCAGAAACTTTCGCCGGGTTTGCATCTTCCGGAACAGCGATAGTCGCTCTAAAACCAAATGTTTTAGCGCCATAAGCAATACTCTGGCCGTGGTTACCGGTTGAAGCTGTAAAAAAACCGGCTCTTTTTTCTTGCTCGTTTAGCAATGATGCAAGATAAACGCCACCACGAACTTTAAAAGCTCCCAACAGTTGATGATTTTCATGTTTTACCCAAATTTCAGCACCGGCCATTTCGCTCAACGACTGGTAATATTGTAAGGGAGTGCGCTCGAGGTATTGGTAAACAATTTTGCGAGCAAGATAAACATCATAGATAGTTGGCGCTGCCTTCGCTGCCATTCACTGTCTCCTGGACTTTTTGGCGAACCGGTTTCGAGTTCAGCTCTCTGTTTCACGGGATGAATTTTAGTTTAGGGGTATAAAAAAAACAACTTATTTTGATTATTTCTCCGTTTTTGATATAATTGGCCTATTTTAGTCTCAATAAGTTTCGGAAAATTATTTTTCTCACCCCCTTAACTTCTATACACCGAAACTATCTAAAAATTCAAAACTAAATTACAAAACCCGGAGGAGTATATTTATGGATTCTGTTAATGAAATTCTCAATGCGATTTTTTTTGAAAATACTGTTCTGCAATACCTGTCATTTTTCGGATGTGTGATTGCCGGTATTATCGTTGGAAAAATTGTTTATTTCTTTTTCAAAAATCATCTTCGGAAGCTTGCTGCAAAGTCATCGTCACAGTTTGATGATTATTTGATCGACATTACCGAGGAACCATTAGTAATGGCAATTTTTACGTGTGGTATTTGGGTTGGACAAAATTTTCTTACCTTAAACGCAACCGCTCAACAATTGATGAATAACATTGTTTTCGTGCTTATTGCGATTACCATCGCCTGGTTTATTTTGCGCTTTATCGAAATGCTGTTAACCAAATACGTAGCGCCATTGGTCGAAAAATCTGACAGTAAATTGGATGACCAAATTTTGCCCATTCTTCGCAAAGCGGCCAAGGGTGTGGTTATTATTATGACGATTATTATCGTTATGGCAAATTTGGGATATGATATTCTCTCTTTGCTGGCCGGCTTGGGGATTGGCGGTTTGGCCCTGGCATTAGCAGCCCAGGATGCCGTTAAAAATATTATCGGTGGATTTTCGATTTTTTGGGATAAACCATTTCAGATTGATGATTTTATTGAACTTAGCGGTGAAAAAGGAACTGTGAAAGAAGTGGGTTTGCGCAGCACTCGTTTAAATACAATCGACGGCACGACGGTAGTAATCCCAAATAGTACCGTTGCCAATACCATCATCGAAAACTTTGCATCTCGCAAACGGAGAAGAGTTAATTTGGCCATCGGGCTGGTCTACGAGACGACTGCCGATCAAATGGATGAAGCGATCAAAATTATTGAAGATACAATAAAATCCGTTGATGGAACCGATAGTGATGACATCATTGTTCGCTTTACGAATTTTGGCGCGTTTTCGCTAGACCTGGATATTGTTTACTGGATTGTGGATATGGCCAATTGGAAGCCGATTATTCATAATGTCAATATGGGGCTTAAACGCAATCTCGATAATGCCGGTATGGATATGGCTTTTCCGACGGAAACGCATTATGTGGTAAACCAAAATGGTTCGGCGAGTTCGTAAAATGGAAAAGAGCGGCAGTCGCAGTTGTCAGCAGCAGTAAGTGCTGCTGTCGACTGCCGCTGACACTTGCATTTCAATCATTCACTATTGCGATCATACGTCACAATTTTATCCCACTCATCCGAAGTGCCTCGTGCAACAAAGGCGACGACTTCTTCCGTATCGCTCATGTTAAACACTTCGTGGGGAACATTGGGTTCGATAAAGATAAAATCGCCAGCCTCATTTTCTACAACCTGGCGAAGCCCGGGGCCAAATTCGTGGCGTACCTTGCCTTTGAGAATATACAGCATCAATTCGAAATCTACATGAATGTGGGCATAAGCCACGCCGTTTGGAGGAATCGTCGCAATATTTACCGAGATGTCTTTGGAGCGGACATTATTTTCTGACATCCCTTGTTTGTAATGAATGCCGTTCCAGGAGCGTTTTTGACCGCCGCCGCGAATAATTTTGATGCCATCCAAATCTTCCACCTGGCTGGAAATTATTTCGTTTGCTTTCGACATGATTTTTCTCCTCGTTTAATTCGTTAATTTAGAGTGCTTGATTTCATTTATGATACTGGATGCTCGATACTTGATTCTGGCAAAAGCTATCAAGTATCAAGTATTCAATATCAAGTATCCTTCATTATTTTACATCCGCGGCATAATCATCACCATAATATTTGCTAGTAATGCGGGTATGGAATTTAAGAGCGGAAATCGGTTCATATTTTGGCTCGCCGAGTCCTGGAAGTACTTCTAAGATTTCATCTTCCCAAACGTACACCGCCATTGGAATGGTGATTCGAGGTTTACCCCATAATGCCTGGTTTCTTGGTTTGCTAACCCGATGGGTTGTTGAAGGCAGCCGATCATTGGTAATCCGCTGCATATAATCACCGGTGTTTAGAATAATACTACCGGGGGACGGCGTCAGGTGAATCCATTTCATATTTTCGCGGTTCAATACTTGTAACCCATCTACTGCCTGGGAAGGTAAAATCGTAAATAGATCAACATCTTCGTGCCCTAACATTCTACCGGCGCCGGAGGAAATATCCTGGTCGCTTAAAGGAGGATAATAATTGAGTCGAAAACCGAAGTTTGTTGCGGTTAGTTGTTTGTCATAAAGATACGGATCGCAGCCTAAATAGGAGAGAATGCTTTGCATGATCGGTAAGATTAAGCGTTCGTTTGCCTGGACGATATTTCGAAAAAATGGCTCAAAACCCGCGCGAGGCCAAAAGTCAGTTTCATTGAAATTCGCGTTATCTTCGAGGTTGAACGCCCGGCGGCAAAATACCCATCCTTCCACCAAATCCGGATGGATATTACTGGTTTCTTTTATCGGAAAATATCCTTGATTTACCGAGCCGTGGCGCTGCGCTAAATATTTCATTTTTTCTTCTAACGATACGTTTTCAAAGAAATCGTAGATCTTATCGTTTGCCTGTTCATACAAAGCCGTATTGATACCGTGGCCGGTCAAAATTGCGAAGCCGATGCCTTCCAATGCTTCTCCCAATTGTTGTGCAAATTCTTGTTTGCCGGAATTATCACTGCTAAAAAATGCTTGCATATCGCAGGTTTTGATTTCGTATTCAGTATCGAATTGATCTTCTTCAGCATGTTCCGCAAGATGGTAAACCTGTTTTTTGTTTACCTGGTCGTATTGCGAAAATTCCTGGTTAACTGCTTCGATACCTTTTTCTTTTTGGGATTGCATAGGAATGTTCCTTTTGTTTGAGGCAATTTAATGATTTAATTCATTGAAGCCACTGTAAAGATCATTAATTCTCCATAAAGTTAAACGACTGAGTTATAAATATAAATAATCAAAATAGCAAAAAGCACCCCGGGAATAACCCACCGCAACCAGAGAAAAAACAGCTCGTTTCCACTTTCTTTCTCAAAAATTTGGCGCAAGGTTATCGATTTACCAAATCCCCAGCACAGGGCAATTATCGCCAGTGCGCTGCCCAGGGTTTGCATGCCGGAGCCGAAAATTAGATCCAGCACTCCGATTAAAGATGGATCCAGCGCACTCGGAAAAATTAAAATGGTTTCGGCAATGCCAAGCACGATGACACTCTTTTTCCGGCTCCAGGGAGTTTTTACACCATCATTTCTGTCTCTTATACACATCTCCGAGCCCACGAGACTCCATTGCA
>CAXHHS010000730.1:0-4131 GCA_964015645.1 uncultured bacterium | reverse complement strand
CTTTTTTATTGTAGGGATATTTTTCGGCGATCTTTTTCCAGATTTCCAGCGCTCTTTCGTAACGCCCGGCTAAAAAGTGTTCCGTGCCGTCGATATATTCGCGTTCGGATTCCGGATCCATTTTTTCGCGTTTGGTGCCCAGCTCGATTTTGGTTTGATCATAGTATTTTTTGATTGCTTCATTTGTCGGATCGAGCTTAAGCGCTTCTTCGAACACTTTTAGCGCATTTTGGTATTCTGCCGCTCTCATGTAGGCCAGCCCATCGATGATGTATTGCTGCAATTTAATGCGATTTTGCAGCGTTTCAATTTCGTTGGTGAGAGCGTCGGATTCCGGCGATAAGACCGTTGCTTCGCTCAAAATTCGTAATGCGTCGGAATAGTTGCCTTTTCGGAATTCGGTACGGCCATCCCGTATCAGGTTTTTCACCTCTTCATTTTTACGGCGATTGGTGGTGTTGATCGCATCGCTAAGCAGGTTGGGAGCGCCGCCAAATTCCAGGGCGGAAGTAAATTCTTTAAGCGCGTCAGTAAATTGTTTTTTCTGAAGATAGACTTGCCCTTTATCAAAGTGCAATTGCGCTTGTTTCTGGTTTTCTTCTGCCAACGATTTATCGACCGCCTGGGCAATAGCTTCTTCTTTTTGCTCGTCAAATTGGCTTTGAATGCGCGCGCGGGAGCTATCGAAATAGGCTTTGGCGGTTTTGTTAAAAGGGTCATCCGTTATTACTTGCTGAAACTCGGAGTAGGCATCAAAATAGTGCCCCTGGTCGTAAAATTCCTTGCCCTTTTGCATGTGGTCGGCCACCCGCCGCTGGCGTTCGCCCTCTTTGGTGCGCTCCACCAATTCACGTTCGCGTTTTTTGCGGGCATCTTCCGCAATCAATATTTTCTCTGCTCGCGATTTTCCCAAATTGAAAGTTACCGAAAAACGATGAACTGAGGTACCACTAAAAGCAGCATCATCCGCCAGATCACTAAAAGAATAATCGATGTTAACAAATTTATACTCAATTCCGGCCCCAAAAGATGGCGCGCTGCGATCGTAACCCACCCGAATCGTTCCCATATTCTGGAAAACATATTCCGCGCCGGTATGGATGGCGCCGCTTTCGTACTGTCCCTTTACATAATCAAACAAAATGTTGAATTTGCCGCTTAACCCTACCGGAAAACCCTTCATTATTCCCAATGATAATTTATTGGAAAGCGAATCATCATTCGCTCCCAGTTTTAGCTGTGGAGAAACAATATTTTGAAAATGAAATCCCAGGGCAAAATCTTTTAGAAAACCGGAATCTGCTCCCGGGCGATATAACAAACCCAGGTCCAAACCAAAAGCGCTGGTTACCTGGTTGGTGATGGGAAAAGATTGACGATTTACTTTAAAGGTGATGCCAGGCGTTAAGCCCAATGCTACTTTTTTGGCATATGAGATGTAAATTTCGCTTTGATCGAAAGATGCACCGCCTTCGCTTAAGACGACATTGGCATCGCTGATATGATCAAATCCATTAACGCCCACACGAGCAAATCCAATTCCAACTGTTCCGAGGCTCAGGGTCGGGTATACAAACCCGATAAAGTCATAGCTGGCGCCACTAATAATTAAAGGCCGCCGAAATAGCGTAAATGCCATCCGCGGCACATATTCCAGGCCCGCAGGGTTCCAGTAAACACCGGTGGGGTCATTTGCCAAGGCCACGTAAGCTCGCCCCAGGGCGTAAGCGCGGGCGCCGGCGCCAACGTCATGTAATAAATTTATGGTTCCGCCATCTTCGGTTTGCGCCTGCAATTTATCCACAGGTACAAATGCCAATACCACTGTTAACAGCGTTAAAATGATTAAAAACGGATTGCGGCTATACTTCATTTTAAATCTCAATTTTATTGCTTTATTCTTTTATACATCATACACCACGCATCACGTTAAGTGCGTGTTACGTGAAATTATTATATCGACTATTTGATATATGCCACCGTCGTTTGAAACGTTTGGCCGTTTACTCGCAGTACTGCCACGTACACGCCATTGACGACCCGCCGTCCCATACCGTTTTTTCCATCCCATTTTAATTGATCGTTATGAAGCCCGGCTGCCAGACCTTCTGCTGTCAGCGTTCGAACCAGTTTTCCGGTAAGCGTGTAGATGGATAATTCCGCGTTACCCGGGCTGCTCATCAAAAATGAGAAACGTGTAACGCCGCGTTCTTCGCCGGGGATTTGAGTATCTATTCCAAAGGGATTGGGATAATTTCGGAATGTCTGTTCCGCATCGGTGGAGAGAATTGTAATCGCCGGGGATGTAAATTCAAGCGAGTTGAGCAGCGGAACACCCAGCGAATCGATAATATCCACGCTGCCACCGCCCAATCCCTGGGCGTCGATAAAGGATACTTTCAAGCTAAAATTACGATTCACGCTCTGGTTTGCTAAATCCAGCCGCAGTACGTAGCGGGCAGTTTCTTCCGGACCAATCGCATCCGGTTGATCAAGATTGATCGTTACCGGGTTAACACCGGCAGAGATTGTCGCCTGTCCCAGGCGGTCGTTTGGCGGGTTGGCGGGGCCATCGGGATTTTGCAAATAAAAATCATAAGTAATCACCTCCATTCGCGAGAGGAGATTTTCGATATCTTCTACTTCGGTTTTATCCGCGCCTTCAACTACATCAACCCGGAAACTCCGAACGCTTATCGTATCCGTTGTATTGGGATTCTCGAATTCCAGCCCCAATACAGCAATGTTTTGCTGGTTTTGCACATAGCTGTTTTCTACCTGGATGTCATTCAATTTACCGCCGCTCAACTGGTTGGAGATCATATTGATAGAAACAATCGCAGTATCGTTGAGCACGCTAACGGGCGCACCGGTATTGGCATCGTTGGGAATTTGGGAAAACCCGATGCTGATAACCGCGTTATCGGTAAATTCCGGCGCCATAATATTCCAGGTAACCTGGCCCCCGGCGTTGGGATCAAAACTTTGAACTTGTGGTGTCGCTCCTGAATTTAAAACAAAAGAGGGGTTGCTGATATTAATTCTGACACTCCCCTGCCCCACCGAACTTGCAAGCCCGGTTTTGGAGACATTTGCTTCAATCGTAAATTCCGTTGCGCGCTGCACGGTAATGGATGTGCCGGAATTGGATGCCAGGTTTATTGCCGCTTTCGACTCAATCGTAATCGACGTTTGCCCGTTTACTTCCACCGGCACACTGGTATTCTGGTCTGTTGCGCGAATCGTATATCTTAGTGTTCCATTTTGAGGATCGCTGCCAATATTCGCCGGGGCGCGCAGCAACCAGCGAACAGTGTTGCCGTTAACAGCTTTTATCGAATCGCCTTCAATGATCTCCAACCCGGCACGATCTGTTAAAACGCCACGAAAATCAATCAACTCACCGGAGGAATCAAGCGTAATTACCAGGGTATCGATTTGCTCCGTTGACCAGGTAGGTGGAACCGATACATTGGAAATAGCAAGGCTGGCTTGCTCGGCAATTCGAACGGAAGTAGTGACCGATCCGGTTACTGTATCGACCGGTGCTAAGGTGTTTTCTTCTACCGGGAGTTGGGTAATTTGCACTTTTACAAAAGCCGTATCTACCAGCGCATTTAACTGCCCGTAGAGCAAATCGAGATCGGCATCCAAACGCCTGATTTCGCTGTTTTGAGGTGAAGGTAAATTTGTAGAAGTTGAAGTAAAAACGGCTCTTCCGTTATCTTTAGCGGCGGATACAGCCAATTCTTTTTCCAAGCGTCCCTTTCGATCTCGAACATCGTTAATTTTTCCGACAACGGCGGCGATCGCTTCATTCCCTACGGCATCGACGGTAAAGCGAACCGTATCGGTTTTTGCCGAACCCGGCATGCCGAACGGTTTAACAGCCGAGCTATCTTGTGGTAATTGCAGCCCGCTTCCAAAAGAGATCGTAAGCTCGCCGGCAGGAGCGGGTTGCAGTCCGGCCTCCCCGGTATTTCTCACAATCGCCTGGTAAACAAACGGCTGTCCCTGGCTAACGGTGTTATTCGGCGCTGCATTTACGATGCCGCCGCTTACGGTTAGCGATGCGCGTTTTTCGATCACAATTTCCAAATCGGCGGCATCAGAAATAACGGAACCATTGAC
>CAXHHS010000729.1:0-4132 GCA_964015645.1 uncultured bacterium | reverse complement strand
GTTTTTATGTTCTTGCTAAAATATCGCACAGCTAACGCAAGCAAAACGACCGGCGCTGTTTTTATTTCTACCGATGTTCCCGGCGCACAACTTTATATCAATGCCGCGGAAAAGCGCCAATTTCAAACGCCGGATACCCTTGCCGGAATTAGCCCCGGCGCTTATTTTGTATCTGTATATAAAGACGGTTTTACTGCCTGGCCGCCAATGCAGCGAATTACTGTGGAGGCGGGCAAAGTAGCTGCGGTTGAATTCCAGCTTAAAAATACCGGTTTGCTCGGTAAGGTGGAAATAGAAAGTAATCTTCCTGATTTTGATTTATATATCGATGGCATTTTGCAGCAGCCAGCGCATCTCGATCTTTTCGGTTTCGACATCCCGGTAGGGTATCATGTGATTACCGTGGTAAAAGATGGCTATATCGGTTTGCCCGCCCACCAGCGCGTTTTAGTCAAAACCGGGGAGATAACGCGGGTAAAATTTCACTTCGAAAAAAGCACAGAAAACGGTTACCTGGAAGTAACCAGCAACAATTCTTCCGCTTACCGGTTTTCCGGCCTAAAAGCCAATGGCAACCCCATACCAATTCCCGCAGGCGTTTACGAAGTTCGCCTTCGCCAAAACGGTTTCCAAAGTTTGCCGCCAATGGAGTTGGTGCGAATTTCACCGGGGGAGAAAAAAGCGCTATCCTTTAATTTGCAACCGGAATCCGTGCAGGATACAGTTCAGATTATTACAAAAAATCCTGGTGCAGGTATTATCATTGATGGACACTGGCAGCCTTTCATTACCCCGGTATTGGATTTGGCATTATCCGAAGGCGTTCATTTCCTCAACTTGATGCGCGATCATCAACTATACAGTGAAAAAGAAGTTCAGTTAGATGTTGAAAAGTTAGAAGACAAAGTGATCGTGTTGGATTTCTAAACTTCCATATAAAATTTTGTTTGTAACCCACCCGAAAGAAAAAGCAACAAATAAGCAGAAATTGAGTATTGTGTGTGCAGCTTTGTGAATAAGGTTGGCTCTATATATTTTAGGATCTGCCGCTTTTTTGAACGCTTAACATAAACCAAATGGATTGACAATGGAACTCTCCTTACTTAAACTCCCCGAATCCCCCGCTATTTTTTTAGATTATATTTCAAACTTCTCCAAAGTAAAAAGTTTCTTCCAGCATAATTTCCGCGACGATTGGCCAGCAGTTATCGAAAGCCGCAGTAATTTTGATATTCCTCGAAAAGCAATTGTAGAAATTCTACAAACCCAGAATAAACAGTGGGATGCGCCGAAAGCAACTTTTGCCAATATCCAAAAATTAGCCGATAAAAACACTTTTGCGATTGTTACCGGTCAGCAAGCCGGGACGCTCGGCGGGCCGTTGTACACGATGTTCAAAACGATGACGGTTTTAAGACTTTCCGAACAACTAAATCGCGATTTTCCACAGTACAACTTTGTTCCGGTATTTTGGATGGAGGTGAACGACAGCGATTTTGAAGAAATTGCTTCGATCAAATACATCAACAAAGAAAATCAAATTAAACAGTTGGCCATTACGGAAACCGAAGCAGATCGTCAAAAACCAATTGCTGCTCGCTATTTAGACGACCAAATGCAGCAATGGCGGCAGGAAGTGGAAGATGATTTTTTTGATACCGAATTTAAAGAAAAAACCCTCAGCTTGTTTTTCGATTGCTATGCCAGCGGCCATTCTTTAGCGGATGCCTTTGCCCGTTTGCTGCTAAATTTGTTCGGCAATCGCGGATTAATTGTGTTAAATCCTGCCGGACCGGATGTTTGTGCGCTGGCCGCACCACTATTTAAAAAGACTTTATCCAATCCAACTGAAATTATTGATAAATTTACAGAGCGTGGTGAAGCTTTGAAAACTGCAGGTTACACCGCTCAAATTCGCTTTAACGAACAGCAAACATTGCTGTTTTTTAATGACACTGAAATGCGCCGTGTTCGAATTGATATAGATACCGAAGGGCAATTCCGGTTAAAATATCCAGATGGCTACAAGCCGATAGATCGCGAAAGCCTGTTGAAAACCTGTAGCGAACGCCCGGAATATCTTTCACCCAATGTAGCCCTGCGGCCGCTGTTACAAGATAATTTGCTGCCGACCGTTGCCTATGTTGCCGGGCCGTCGGAAGCCGCCTATTATGCCCAAATCGAAGTGCTTTATCGCTATTTTCAAATACCGATGCCGGTTATTTTTCCCCGCCATCGCGTAACGCTTGTAGAGAAAAAAGCAGAAAAAATCATTCAGAAAAACAATCTCGATTATATAAGTCTGCTAAGCAATCGTGCCGATTTTATTGAAACGTTTATCCGCGAAAATGCCAGCCAAAACCTCTTCAATTCGCTGGAAACAACTGAAAAGCAAATTAAAGACGCTTTGGAAAATCTCCGCAACCTCATTAAAGAGAATGATTCCACGCTATTAAATCCGCTCGATAAAACCCGCCAAAACATTGAAGGCAGCTTTGGCAAACTCAGCAACAAAGTTACCCGCTCGTTAGAAGAAAAAAATAAAATCCTGGTAAATCAACTCGAACGGGTTCTGCAAAATCTTTTACCGGGAAACAACTTTCAGGAACGCGAATTGAATTGTATCTATTTTGCCATCAAATACGGAACCGGTTTACTTGATGAGATTTATGAAACGTTGCCGGAAAATACCGATGAGCATGTGGTAATAAAATTATAACAGGAGTGTCAAACTTCAGTTTGACAACATGGGGTAAATTGCAAGTTGCGACGGGCAAATCTGCAACTGCACCGGATTTATCTCTTGATATGCCCTCCCCTTTTCTCGAAATTAAACTCACCTTGTTCGGTTTAAACGTTGTATTTCCGGAGTGTCAAACTTCAGTTTGACAGTTTATTTTACCAATAGGTGAGTTTAATAATGGCTTTTAAAACCCTTCTCTTATCGCTTCTGTTTTTAACAAATCACAGCTTCCCGCAAGCCGGTTCGCCGGTAACAAATCGCCAGGTGTGGTTGAACATCGGAGCCGGCCCGGTTTCTTACACTGCGTTTTCGGAAGGTGGTAGCAGCTCGGCCAGTTTAAACTATGCCTTTAAAAACAAAATTTGGTCGGCATATCTTACCTATTCAGCCAGAACTGTTAATTTAAATGATCAATATGGTCAATGTTGTTATCCGGATAATGACCCCCGAATTTGGGATGCCGGTTTGCATTTTGGGTTTATGGCAAAAAGGAGATTTTGGTTCGCTACTTTTACCGGCGGGCCGGGAATTGTAAAGGGAGAGAAGGGTGTCGGGCAGCAGAAAGAAAAATTTTTTACGCCTGCACTATCATTCGGAACGCAACTTTTTTTCACCTTGCCGGCAATGGGGTTGGGAGTTTATGGATTTGCAAACTTAAATGTTGAAAAGCCATATTATGGCTTCACATTTAGCTTTCAACTCGGAAAATTGCGATAATAATTTAGCTTGCAAATTCTATTAAAAGACGCAAATCGCAACCTGCAAAATAACTTTTTCCTTATCGCCCTGTTTCCAAACGAGACGTTAACGAGAAAATAACCTCGCCCGGTAAATTCGATTTATTGAGCGCGGTTGTAGTTTCTTTGATTGGGTAGGCAATTCGGCGAAAATTAACCATATTCGATTTTAAATCCCAAATTGCGAAGGAAGCCCGGGGGTCGCCATCGCGCGGTTGCCCTACAGAGCCGGGATTTAGCAACAATAGTTCATCATTTTTAAATAGTTGAATATCACGATCCGTATCAATCGCTACTGTTTCGGCACGGCCGTTTTGGCGATGTATAAAGGGAATATGTGTATGGCCATAAAATAAAACTTTTAATCCGTTTTTCGCCATAAATGCCAAATTTTCGTGAGAGGTCGTTTCATTAATATAATTATAAAATCGAACCGGGTCTGTAGGAGAGCCGTGTACGATCATCAAATCATCGACAGTATGCTCCAGGGGCATTTTTAACAGCCAGGAGATTTCTTCGGTATGAAGGCGGTCGCGGCTCCACTTTGCCGTTACAGCGATAATTTCATCTTCCAAATCATCGACGATTGCGCTGCCAACGGAGTTATCGTGGTTTCCCTGTACAAACATCACATCTGGCAGGTTGCCGATTC
>CAXHHS010000728.1:0-4153 GCA_964015645.1 uncultured bacterium | reverse complement strand
TTTCAATATCCAGCGTTGAAACATAATCGAGAAAGTTTTCCAGGCGTTGCATTTTTTTATGGGTTGATGGATCAAATTGATAGAGATTGGAATGAATCACTTTATTGTTCCAGCAAGAAATGAAACGATCCCAGGGATTTCTTACAAACGCGAATTTAAAATAGTGCCGGTATATTTCCGGAGGGTAAAAAATATTGTAAGGATGATCGCAGTCCAGAGTAGTATGTCCTTTCAGATGCCAGTATATAGAACGCGAGCATACTTTAGGCACTCGAAACCATATAAACTGTTTTTCGTGGTTTATTGTGATTTGGTATCTCTGGCTTGAAGGTATAAATCTTAAGAAGGGGCTATATTTACCCCAATATTGGTAATAACGACTTTTTCTATCTAATGCAAACCGATCCTCCGGCAAGGTCTTGATTCTCAGCCAATCTGCCATGTTGTTTCTGCTCCGCTTAATTAAATTATATATAATGCCGACTTCTGGCTATTTCGCTTAAACTTAAAGCGGAATCAAAACTCAAAGTTGTGTAGGTTAATTTCATGCTGATATATTCTTTTGATTTTTTCTATCTGATCCGAATTCAAATTTTCTTGATATGGCCCCTTATCTAAGCGATATCCTCCCTTTGCCCGAACTCCCAAACGACCGCTAAATGGAATACCGAGTAAATCAAAAACATTCTGAAGCTCTTCGTTCAAATTCTCATAAATAAGTATACGGTCAACAATAATTTTATTGGGATTACCAAAGTCAGTATAGTTTTGAAAATTAAGACATGTTCGGCCCTCTTTCAAATAAGTATCAAATGAAACATCTATACCAAACCGCTTTCTTATGAAATGATAATGCGATAAAGCTTTATCCCAGGGGTTTCTCTCAACACAGAACTTAAAGTATCCGTCCCAAATCTTTCGTTGTACCCGGCATCTAACTCGGAAAGCAGCTATATGGTTAAAAAATTTATTCTTTCGGCGGAAATCTCGAATTGGTTTTTGCCAGTTATTACCGGAAGTAACAAAAATTTCATTGAATGGATTAAACAGTCCTTTATAATTTCTTGGTTGGTGTCCATGTTCAGGAATACCAAAAGGAGTAAAAACATCATCTTGACCGCATAAAGGCGACAGGTAAGTTTCGATGCTGGTTCCGGCTGTCTTGTGGCACTTAATAAAAATGAAACGATATTTATGAGAAATAATCATGCTGCTTTCTATTCATCAAAAAAACGCCCCCATTCAGTCCCGGAAAAGTGCCGCTTTAGTTCTTCGTAATTTTCAATTACCTCAGACACGGGATTGGTGCGCTGCTTTTTAAATCGCGTTGAAAGGGGTTTCCGGCGAACGCCTAGGAAATCCAGAAGACGGTTGCATTCGGTCTGCTGTTCCGCAACAAGATTCTCATAAAATACTTCCAGCATCTTATGCTCCTGAAAGATATCGTCGTAGTATTTCTCCCACTGCCCAATGCGGGTGAACTGCCGCTCGCACTCATCAATGGTTAGGTTTATGTTTATATTGCGGGCGTTTTCGGTTTCCTCCTGGTATTCAATATATTTCTTTGTCAGTCTTGCAACACGTCCGGATGCGAAAGTCTTCAAACGGTTACGGCGCTTAAGGTGGATAATTTTGATATCCCGTTGTGATTTCAAGAAGTTCAGTACCCCGGGCAATCCATCAACACCCCATCTCTGTCCATAGCGATGTTCTACCTGGTAGTAGAGGATTTTGATACCGACTGCGGACTCGAGGTCCGCGCGGTTGAAGCAACGCTTCACATAAGGCAGCGCCCCAAGTTCCAATATCTCTTTCCTCAAATCCGGTTGCCGGAGTGTGTATTCGCCAATCACCTCCCCGCAAACCCGGATACGAGGGTGGGAATCGAACAGGGAATTCAACAGGGTAGAGCCTGTTCGCCCTTTGGTAATAATGACGAATATTATAGGGGCTGGCAGCAACAATCTAGCAGCAGCTTTACGCACGATATATTTTTTATTGTGTATTGCTTTTGGCAGACGCATAACGTTTCATTCCTTTTTTCGGTACTTCTTACCGCACGTTCACCAATTGATAATATTCCCCCTTCAACTCATACAGTTGTGTCGAATTGCCGCTTTCGATCACCTCGCCGTCTTTTAATACAATGATCTGATCGGCATTTTTAATCGTTGAAAGCCGGTGAGCAATGATGATCATGGTATGATTTCGACTGAGGTCGATGATGGCCTGATGGATCAAACGTTCGGTGGATGTATCGAGGGAGCTGGTCGCCTCGTCCAGGATGAGGATTTCCGGGTTTCGTAAAATGGCCCGGGCGATGGAAATTCGCTGCCGCTGCCCGCCGGAGAGTTTGGTGCCGCGCTCGCCCAAAACCGTATCAAATCCTTGGGGCAGTTCGGCGATGAATACATCCGCCCCGGCTTTACGGACTGCCTCACGAACCTGTTCCTCAGTAACATGGTCTTTTAGCCCAAACGTAATATTTCGAAACACCGTATCATTAAACAGGAAAATATCCTGGCTGACAATGCCAATTCTGCTGCGCCAGGTGGATAACTTAAATTCCGGCAACGGCTCGCCATCTATTAGAATTTGCCCTTGTTTGGGATCGTAAAACCGCAGCAGCAAATTCACAATTGTGGATTTCCCCGATCCCGATTGGCCAATGATGGCAGTCGTCCTTCCAGCCGGAATTACAAAATCAGCCTGGTTCAAGGCCAATTGGCCTTTGCCATTATAAGCGAAACTCACGTTCCGAAAACAAATGTCACGGTTTAAACCCGCAAAGGCTTTATGCCCATCAGGAACAAATGGTTTATCATCGGTGCGTAGCAAGTCGTAGAACATTTGTAAGAAGGGCCAGCGACTGACAATCTCGGCTTTTTTCATGTTCATCATTTTCAAGGATGGGATAATACGATTCAAAATATAGAGAAAGGGAACCACTTTGGCGAGTAACAGATTCAGGTTCATTCCATAGATATACATGGCGCTGAACACTAAGCCGCCCAGACCGATAATTCCCGCGACCTCCGTAAAGGGATTGACCAGAAATCGCCGGAACCCCATCCGGTAACTCAATTTTTGATGACCAGCAATATGGCGTTGTAATTGCTTTAGCTGTGATTCTTCCTGGCTGACTGATTTAATCAGTTCAATCGCGCCCAGGCTTTCGTACACTTTGGCCGACATCTTCCGCTGGCGATTGGCCAGTTCTTTTCCAAGACGTTTCAAACTCCCGGTATATTTAGCTAATAGCTTTCCGAAAATGGCGCCATAAACCAGGGTAATCAGTGTTAATTTCCAGGAGAGCATCATCAGCATCCCGACCAGCATAAAAAGGTTCATCACGTCAACCAGGAGCTGCACTGCCTGCCGGGAAATATGGTTAATGTGTGTGGTAAATCCCATCGATTGGGCGACCAGGTCACCCACCCGGGATTGGCGATGGAAATCGATGCCCACATTCATCAATAACCGCATGGCTCGCATTCTCAAGTCGACCATAATTTTGCTGGTTAGCCATTGGCCTAACTTAACGGAAAGAGCGGCAAAAACATTCTTCAACAACACGGCTACAATAACCAGGGTAATCGCGAAAAAGAGCTGTTTTTCAATCGGATAGGGCGCTAACAGGTTGATTATCCAGCGTAAAAAAGCCGGTGCATTGCCCGCTTCCGGCTGGGATTGCAAGTTATTCAAAAATGCCACCAGCGTGCCGACGGAAACAGCATCAAAGATAGTACTGACCAGCGAAGCTAACACCAATAATAGGTAAAAGAACCAGTACGGCCGGGTGACATTTAACAGGAACTTAGTTTCTATTTTGGGTTGTTTTTTCATTACTAAAGACACCAACGCTCAAATTTCTCCCCGGTAAACGCGCGCAGGCGTTCTACATCCTCTTGAAAATAATCGATTAAACGGCGTTTCAAATCTTCTTCAATCACCGGGCGTTCGATTGAGCGCGTAAAAGGGCGTACGACTTTCGTCTCGATAATCCAGCGCGGGCGTTCCGGTAGTTTGGCAATCTTTTTCCTGAACGTGTCTCCCAATACCAGGTTGCCAATACGATTGTATTGGCGTTTTTCTGCTGAAGTGTGCACGGTTTTATCGAAGCGATGTGTATGACAATTTTCATCAACCTCCG
>CAXHHS010000727.1:0-4156 GCA_964015645.1 uncultured bacterium | reverse complement strand
ACACCAAGAAGCTCGTCGGCAGCGTCAGATGTGTATAAGAGACAGTTTCTGAAATGGATCAAGATAATCCACACTGTTTTTAATTTCATCTATATATGAATTTCCTAATGTTCTTAAATATTCAATCGGGGCATATTGTTTAAATAAATGCAATTCATTTTGATGTAAAACGAACATATATAATGTATCTTCGGTTGTCAAATAATGAACGAGCATTTGTTTTTTAGGTAATTTTGCTTTCAATGTGTCCAGATTTATATACATTGAGTTTAGAGTTTTATTATTTTTCTGCTGAAATTTAGATTTGGTTTCTCTGGCTTTTAGGTAATCTAGTTTTATGAACGCTGAGTCATTCCGCCCCAGGGCTAATTCATAAATAACTGTATTTTTTAGATAAGGATAGATGTTTTGACGAAATCGTACCAAATTATCAGGGTTTAAATGGCTACTGAGTTCTTCTATTTTATTAATTAGTTGATTTGATTTTTTAACAGCTTGTTTTACATCATTTTTCCTATAAGTAATATACGAGTTCAACCCAATAGCTTCTATTTGAATTGGTGCATCGTGTAATTTATTTGCCATTATATACAAGCTATCTACCTGAACTTTGGCTTCTTGAAAATCGGAAAAACCAATCAAACTATGAATTAAATTCGTTCTAACCTCTAGCGCATCTCTCAACATGCCAGCTTCTTCATAAATCGTAAGGGCTTCTAAAAAATAATTATATGCTTGCTGAAAATTATTGAGTTCAATACTCAGTTGGCCGAGGGATACAACATACTCGCCTTTTATATTGGGATTTTCAATAAGTTCAATATATTCTTTCGCTTTCTGTATGATATTGTCAAATTGTTCTTTTCCATTTCGCGTTGCCTCAACTCTGGCAAGTCTAATTAAGTTCCTGATACGTTCTTCAAAATTATTCGGATAATATTCTAATAAAAGTGAAAGCGCTTTTTGGTAAAAGGCATAAGCTCTTTCGTATTCCCTAAAACGTAAGTAAAAATCCCCTAAATTACCAAGCACGACAATTTGATTTATGGTATCACCATCCGCTATCGAGTAATCCAACGCTTTTTGGTATGCTTCTTTAGCATTATCATACTCTCCTAGATTTATATAGGTAATTCCCCTTGTATTATTCAAAACGTGTTTATAAAAATTATTTAATGGCAACTTTTCAATACTATCACATTTAGATAATGCTTTATTATAATTGCCTAAAAATGTGTGTGTCATTGCAATATCTAGAAGTGAGGTAATTTCATAATACTCCATTCCAGGCAATTCTTTAATTATTTTTCCTTTTTTAACCGTAATCGAATATTCTTTTAATGCCTGATAATTAAATCCGGCTTGCCGGCTCGCTACCGCATAATTAAAGTTCAAGCCAACGGCTCTTTTTCGATAGTTCAATTCATTTGCTTTTTTAATACTTTTTTTTGCTAATGGGAAAGCTAAATCATACCAGCCTCGAAATTGGTATAATATAACTAAAAACCCTTGTGCTAAATCTAGTCTAATCCGCTCATCCCTTACCCGTTTTAATTGTTGAAGGCCAAAAGCAGCAAACTCTTCACCTTTTTCAAAATCTCCGGTATAATGTTCAAAACACAGCAGATAAGCCTGATCTGCTAACAGCCAATCTTTTGCCTGAGCAGCACTGAAATCCTTAGCTGTCGCCAGCCAGCGGCCCCAATAATCATCACCTAATTCGGCCTTAACCATATTAGCCAAAGACTTTGCCTGGTCAATCACGGTTTGAAAAGTGGGTATATCTTCTCGATAGCGAGCGATCATCGCTATACGTACGACATCTCTAATACTAAATTCAATTATGTAAATATTAGTATCTTGTGGCGCGCTTTTTAGTTTCTCAGATGTAAATTCTGTGGGATCGTACCTGAGGCCATCCACTCTCGTTTCCACTTCCCGGCGAATGCTCTCCGGAATCGGCATATCCAAATAATATTCATCTAGCTTTTTTAGAACGCGCGAGGTGTCTTCCTTTGTTTCTGCGGTTAGGATTTCTTTTTGCAGATCAATGAGGGTCGGTTTGGGTTTAAGCAGCCAAAATAGCACCAGGGCCAATGTTATAAATATACCAATAAATAGCATGATATGTTTGAGCCTGGTGTGTTGTCGTCGTTTTATGTTCATTTGCGAGATTTTTCCCCGGGAACTCTATGGTTTGGTTTCTTTGGAAATCTTATCAGTTTCTTGCCAAACGGTAACGTTTCCAATAAATACTTTACCTGGTTTTTTCGAAGGATAGGGAATGTAGTCACTACTATCTTAACGTAATTTGTACCTTTTCCTACAAATCTTTTCAGGCCATCCAGGCTTGTGGGGATTTGTAGCAAATTCCCCTGTTCTAGGGCAAATTCCCGGCGGGCAATCCATAATTGTTGGACAGCGTCAAATTCTTTTTTAAAATCTTTAAAAATTTCATTGGCAGTATCGTTAACGATTTTAATTTTTTTGTTAATGCGCTCCTGGTATTCTCTGTTCGTTTCCGCATCCTGTCTATGTTGTGTTTTGTTCTCGGCACATCTCAAAATCTCTGGCTGATATTTATTAAGTTGCTCTTTTCCAATCACTGATTCAATAAACTTTAGAAAGTTTTCCTTTTCGGCAAAGTCCCATTTCTTCATGGTTTCTAACTTTTCAATAACTTCATCAGAACATTTTGCTCGTTTCAGTTTTTTTAAAGAGTCTTCGCTTATCTTATAACATTGAACATCTACAACCACAATATCACTTTCCGGAACAACATCTAATTCTTGTGAAAGTGTATTTCGAAAGGCATACAGGCTTTCATGCCGGTCGATCTCTTCCTGGGAAACTTGCGGAATAAACTTCCGCAATAAAAGGCGAAAGGAAAAATTGAAGGGCATCATTTATGTTTATCTCCTTTTACTATCTCTCTGTTTTCATTTAAATTAGTTTATCTTTTGGTTTTCCTGCCTAACGATATCCTACAGGGCTTTTCCCTGTATCTTAACTTATGGCAGGGGTAGCGGCGGCAGATCATCCTGATCATCTCGATTAATCTTTACCAGTAGCCGGTCATAAATGAAATTGCTTAACAGTTCGTCAAAGTGGTAATGGCTGTAGTTACGATCCATTGTGCAAACAGTGAAAGGGTTTTTACGTTCCGGGAAGTAACCGATCCAATCTTCCTCTGCAGATACATGCTCGAAATCGGAATAGAAATTCGTGTTATTGTAACGGGCAAAGATTTTATGAACCGGCACTATTGTGCCATCATTTTTTAATTCTCGTTCAATTCGATTTACATAATAATAAGAATCCTGGGTAGGTAACATCATTCTCCGAACGTCTAGAATATTAAACCGGTCAAAATATTCATCCACAATTGCGCCGTGGTAGGCGGAAGACATCGCATGGCCAAATTCGTGAATAAATGTTTTGGTGCTGGCACCAATAACATTCAAAGCAATCCTTCCCGGGCGTTGGGTAAAGTAGTCATGAACACAAGTGTAACGACGCGGCAGACTTTGTTTACATTTATCTACTTTGAGAAAAGATTTCGTGAGTCCCGGGTCGGAATCATATTCATACGATTCTCCGGCAACACCTGGATTCGGATCTACTTTGTGATTTTCTAAATAGTCGGAAAAATGAGCAAAAGAGCGATCATATTGTGGAGAAGCGCTTAAGGCAAAAACCACATCAGTTTGCGTGATAAGATCTTCTACATTTAGTCCCGTACAAATTTCCAAATTCCCTTTCTCTCGCAACATTCGCCGGTAATTTTCATGCATTTGTGCCCTCGGGTCAATTGTATTTTCGGCAACGATATCTTTTTCAATGGGGCCCAGGTTATTTCGAAAAGGCTGTAATAATCCGAACTTCGTTGCATCCTCTTCTGCTAATGTTTCATCAAAAAAGGTAATAATTCGAATGCGAGACCAGATTTCCGGACGACCAACGATTTCATCCTGTTCCAGGCTTGCCATTGCCCGTTCTACGGAACGTAAAAACAAATCGCGGTTATTGATTATCGGGTCAATGTCATAGTTAGCAGAGTTGCTCTCAAAATTGGCTAAATCAAGATCGGTATCATTGAGTTTTAAGATGTGGGGATTTGCTACATATGCACTCGTATAGGGATATCGTGGTGGAT
>CAXHHS010000726.1:0-4160 GCA_964015645.1 uncultured bacterium | reverse complement strand
GTGGAATTGGCTGGCAGACGGCCAGGGTGGTTATAACAATTCGGATTATACCCCGGCAGGTAAACCGGCTGAGTTAGAAATTACAAATACCTGGAAACCGTTAGATGCCCAATAGACATTTTGAAAAATTAACCTTATTCCTGCTGATTTTCTCTTTTTTTATCATTCCAATTAATGGCATTGCGAATACCGATAGCACACAAACAATCGCGCGTATTCAACCCGGGGCGGTGGAAATAGGTGCCAGTGGCTCTTTAACATCAATTGACGGTGTTTCCGAAGCGACAATTTTTTTACACAGCCAAATATTTAAAGCGGTTAGCGGTAAAAGCCTGGTTGGTGTTGGCGGAGAGGTTGGTTTTGCACATATTCGATCATTTGACCAATTGGATATCCAGGGAAATATTTCCTGGCAGCAGCCGTTTGCGAATAGCGCGATATATTATTTCTTTTTATTGGGCGGTGGATTACGGTTTGAGTGGTTAGGGAGTTTTCGGGAAACGCTTTATCCGGCAGGTGGTAATATTGGGATTTACGCGCTTATTTCCCAATGGACTGCCTTTCGATTTGATTATCGTTTTCAGCGAATTTTCGGAAATCCTATTTCTAATTTTAATGAACACCGGTTTATGATAGGCATTTCTGTGTTTTTACGGAACAAATAAAATCGATCTTAAAAATACTGCCCCGCCCCAAATACCACGCCATGCGAATCATCAAATGGAAGGCTAATTCCGTAGTCGATTCGGAAAACAAAATTATTGATTTTCCGAAGATGAAATCGCAACCCCAGGCCGGTAAATCTTACACTGTTTTCGTTGTTAAACATTTCTGATAAATCCCCGCCTGCTGGTCGCCAGGCAGACATATCGAGAAACGCTACCCCTTGTACAACAACTGATCGATCCTCAAGAAAAGTACGGCGGTATTCGCTATTAAGCGTAAGCTCTGCCGTGCCGCGAGAAACTCTATTTCCTGCGCCTCTCACCGTGATGAAATTGTCCAGAATAAACGGAACGAATGGCGAGTTTTTATTTGTGGCAATCCCGGTTCTTAATCGAAATGCCAAATTCCCGCGCTGGCCGGATTGAAAAAAGAATTTGTAGATGTTGAGAACTTTCCAGAACAATGCCGGTTCCCCAACTGTTTTAACTGTTTCCAAATTTAACTCCCCGGCAAATCCGTTAAGATAATGATAGAAGTAGTCGATATTATTGTGGGTAAGTGTCAGTTTTAAAAGGTACTTATCGAAATCCAGAAGGTCTGGGCCGGGAGCAATAGCGCCGGTTCGCGAGGTGTTTTTCTCATAACGTTCATACAAATAACCGCCGCCAAATTCTATTGTAGTAAAAAGAGAAAAATTGTATCTTACAAATCCTAAAAACCCCCAGTGATCGACATTGTAATCAGTTGCGCCTGTCTCAAAATAAGCCGGCTCAATCGTTGAGAATTTTGCAAGGTTTGTGGAAAATCCCCAATACCGCCCCAATAAATAGGGCATTTTAAGGGAGAATTCAAAAGAGTGGCGATCGTAATAGCGGTAATAGCCACCCAATGTATTTCCCTTGCCCAGCCAATTGTAGTCCACCCCTCCAAGTTGAAACCAAAAGTTATCGGTAACCCCACCGAAATTCACAATTGGCAGTAGCGTTACCAATTCCTCACATTGAAAAACGATTCGTTTGCCGCCCAGGGTATCCAGGGAGGTAACATCCACACCCAAAAACAATTGCAAATTGCGCAGGTTTTGGGCATCATTTGATACTGTTAACGAATCATAATCGCTGCCGATTTCGGAATGAATAAATTGCTTTAAATAACCCGGTTTGGTTTTGGTAAGGCCGGAAAAGGTGATTTCAACAATTTTTTCCCGGGCATCAACAGGGGAAACCAACACAATTGCTATAAATAGGAGGAATTTTAATCCTGTCTTCATTTGCCTGCCCGGCTAACATGATGTTCGGCAATCACAGCAGTAGAAAAATATTCGAACAAAGCAGATTACCGAATATAACGAATGCCAAAATTATACGTTTGCCCGGCACCCCCGTTTTTGCCAATAGGAAAGGTGGTGTAAAGCGTTTCCAATTCGAGTGATTGAAAGAGCTGGTATTTTAGCCCCAGGCCAACCTGGATAAAATAGGAACTAACACTGCCACCATCCCAGGTGGGTGTGTATTCGGTTGGTAAATAAACGGTCCATTTTGTAGAGGGATAAAAATTTAATATCGCTTTAAAGGGCGTTCGGAGTTCGTTTACCTCGTTATGCCAGCGGTAAAAAAAATCGCTTTCCAGGTAAAGTAGAAATTTGCTGCCGAGCGGTAAGTCGTAGAATAATTGCGTCCACCATTGCATGCCCTCCCGTTCTAAAAACGGTTCCCCGATTTCCGAACCTTCCAGGTCATTTGCGGTGGGAAATAGCAGCGATGTTTGAATTGCCAAACTCGGCAGCCAGCGGAATGGAGCGAATTTTACTTTCGGGGCAATTTGGGCAATTGCTGTGCGGGCATTGGGACCGCCCTGGAATTTAAAAATATTGAAAGTCGATCCGGAAGCCGGATCTATAAAAACCGAGCGAAAATACAAATCAAACCCGATGTTGAAGGGTGCATCCAATCCATACAGAAAATTAACAATTCCGGTAAAAAAATTGGAACGCCGGTTTTCATCAACTTTGTCGCCGTTATCATCGAAAAACGCAGTTTGAGTATAGAGGTTATTAAAGAATTTTATTTCCACTTCATCGATCTTCAACAGCGTTGATGGCGTATACGCTTGCAAATTTGCCAGGCCATACGGACCACTAATTGGGCTACCATATTCATTTAGCGACCAATCGTAAGTAATAATCGATGGGGAATAGTTGGCGGGGATTTTCTTCTTACGATATTGATTGATAAATTGCGTTACTGAACCGGATTTCGCAGCGAAATCATCGCGGTACCAGCGGAATAATTCCGTAATTTGGATTTGCTCGTCACCATCATCTACTTTTACAAAAAACGGGTCATTCATCGTAATGCGGGTTCGCCGGTCTAAAAGTTCATTGAGCCGGTCGGGATAATAGGCGGTTTTAATGATCCTCGGGCAGCCCATTGCTGCGCAAACCAGCACAAAGTGCAATCGCGGGTCGTTAAATTCCCGAAACAGCCGTTCGTGCTCTAATTCGTTTAAGGTAAGTGCTTCCCCGGCAATGTTGTGTTTTTTACGGTCAAAAAATCCACCCACATCTTGCGGCGAATTTATCGGGTAATTTTGAATGACGGAATATATGACCAGGATATTATAGGCATTTATCCAAAACGCTTTTTTGGCCTCCCGGCTTGGAAGCGCGGTGAGGTCAAATCTCTCAATTTCCAATACCAACGAGTTTAATTCCACCGGGTAATTTTTAATTGCCCGGTAATCGACCAAACCTTCTTTTACATATTTATTAAAAAATTTATCGGCCTGGGGAAAAAAATAAGTGACGTTATCCTGGGCAAAACCAATTGTGGATAAAAAAAGTATTAACCCGAGGGTGGTAAATTTAAATTTAGGCATTCATCGTCTCCTCAATAGTACCGGCCCGTAAAGAATTTCAAAGATACTGTGTTTAAAACGGTTATTTAAACAACCTCAAATTGCATTTTTTTGAGATTATCAAGCGGAATGCGATTTGCAACTTTTAGTACCTCAATTCCAACTACCTGATCCTCTTCGTTAAAGTCAAGAATGATACCTGGTTTAATCTCCTCGGATTCAATGATTTTGGATTCGTCAAAGCGAATGTAGATTGCGTTGGATTTTTCGTCAAAAGAGACTCTCATAGTTTACCTTTCATTTTTCTATCGAAATAGACGGTTACTATTTTTCTTGGCTTAATTACATCATTATATATTACCCTTAAAACTCTGTCTCCATGTTCCGAGATTTTTCCTAAAGCGTGCAGCAGTGCTGTATCGTTTCTGTCATTCTCTGTAATATCAGGATTATAAAAAACTTTTTCGATCCACTCAATCGAAATTTCTCGTTCGCGGATCATTATCAAAGCATGTTCGCTAAGTTCATAGTCGCTATGCTCCGCCACAGTTTAAACCTCAATTTCATTTGTTATTCAAATAGAAGACGCATTCATTTAGATCAATTGTATTTTAAAAATGAATATTACAGTATTATAA
>CAXHHS010000725.1:0-4164 GCA_964015645.1 uncultured bacterium | reverse complement strand
CCGTTTGGTATTGCTGTTATTGGAAAAATGGGTCATGAAAATCGATTCGCCGGTAAGCATCCGCTTGCCGACATTTAGCAGCGATCCCAGGAGGCCGTCGTTGCGGGAGCCGTCGCCCATGCGGGCTTCGAACGCAATGCCGGTTTCCATCCAGTTCATAGCGCCGGCTTCGGCAATCACGGTTTCCTGGGGATCGAGTTCAACTTCGACGACCTGCATGTCGTCGCCAAAAATTTCGTAATCAACTTCGTGGCATCTCATGGGAATTCCCTCCAAAATTTGGGGTTAAGTTTTCGAAATTAATAACGGCTGATTCAAAAAAATCATTGGGATAAAAAAATTTTGGGGAGATACTCCTTGTATTAGAGGTAAAACTTTTATTTATCTCTCCAAACACTTTGAACAGTATCCCTCACCACAACCAATAGCCTTTCCCATTCCGTATCAGGAAACTGGTTTATTACCTTCATCACTCGTTCATGTATTTTTTGGCTATTGGGTTGTTTAAGACGGATAATCAAAATACCATAATGATGATTATTGCGGTATTGAGTAAATCCTTTATCAGTCGTGATTATCATTCTTTGTTCTTTTTGTATTTTCTCCCAAATCTCCTCATCAAGCATTCCCTCTTCATCTGTTCCGCGAATATCGAGTATTTCATGTCCCAAATCGCCTAATATCTTGACAGTAATTGTCGGAATGTTCTCATCGACAAATATTTTCATTGATCGTACAGCTATCTTTAAATAGGAGTGACTTGTTCTTCAGCAAGTGCAGCAGCATAATCGAGGCACGCAAAAATATCCTCTCTCGTAATTGACGGATATTCTCTAAGCAGATCATCGATTGTATCACCATTGGCTAACATTCGTACGATTTGATGCACCGGAATACGCTTTCCTTTAATACACGCTTGGCCGTGGCAGATTCTCGGATCAATTGAAATGCGCTCATACATTTTTTTATCCTTATTATAGCTTATCACAGGAGGGGAAATGTAATATGAATTTCTCTGAATTGCAAAAGATTGATGCTGATAAATTTAACGCTGATTCGGAGCAGTGCAAAAAGGTAAACTGCAATTTTGCAGAGTGCAAAGCGATTGATTTTACGCCATGCGCCACGCACTCTACGCTATGCGATCCAAATTAAACATACTCCTTCCAACTCTTAATCTGCAAATCCTCTAACTTCACCCGGGAAATCGCCTCGGCAAAGCGCATGGCCAATTGGCGGTTGGTGATGAGCGGAACGCCAAAATCGACGGAAGCGCGGCGGATCATGTAGCCGTTGGTCAGTTCTTCTTTTTGATAACTTTTGGGAATATTCACCACCATATCAACTTTGCCTTCCTGGATATAATCGATGGTATTCGGTTTTTTTTCTTCCAGCGGCCAGTTCAAAATTTTTGCAGGTATACCATTGTTTCGCAAGAACTTAGCGGTTCCGACAGTAGCGTAGAGTTTGATATTCATTTCGTGCAGCAAGTGGACGCTCTCTAGCAAATCCGCTTTCGATTCGATGGTGCCGGTGGAGAGCAGCATCGAGCGCACCGGCAGCTTGTAGCCCACGCTGATGAGGGCTTTCAAAAACGCTTCATCGAAATTATCGCCGAGGCAGCCGACTTCACCGGTGGAGGCCATCTCCACGCCAAGCGTAGGATCGGCGCCTTCCAGGCGAGTGAAGGAAAACTGCGGCGCTTTTACGCCGACGTAATTGACCTCAAACAAAAGCGGCTCGGCGGTTTCCACCGGCAATCCCATAATCGCGCGGGTGGCGGTGTCGATAAAATTCCGCCCTAAAATTTTCGAGACAAAGGGAAAACTCCGCGAAGCGCGCAGGTTGCACTCGATCACCTTTACTTCGTTTTGTTTGGCGATAAACTGCATGTTAAACGGCCCGTTGATTTTCAGTTCGCGGACGATTTGGCGGGAAATATGGCGCACCTGGCGAATGGTTTCCAAATAGGTGCGCTGCGGCGGCAGCACCAGGGTAGCGTCGCCGGAGTGTACGCCGGCGTTTTCCACATGCTCGGAAATTGCGTGCAGCACAATTTCGCCGTTTTGGGCCACGGCATCCATCTCGATCTCTTTAGCGTTTTCCAAAAATTTGCTGATGACCGTGGGGTGCTCCGGCGAAATTTTCACCGCTTTGCGGAGATATTGGGTCAACTGCGCATCGTTGGAGGCCACCGCCATCGCCGCCCCGCTCAACACGTACGATGGCCGTACGAGCACTGGATAACCAACCGCTTTGGCAAATTTTTTCGCCTCATCCAGCGTGTTTAATTTCTTCCATTGCGGCTGATCGACATGCAGCGCATCCAGCAAATTGGAAAAATGCCGCCGGTCTTCGGCATTGTGGATGCTCTCCGGGGAAGTGCCTAAAATTTTGATCCCGACTTCATGCAGTTTAAAGGCCAAATTGTTGGGAATCTGCCCGCCCATGGAAACGATAACGCCGAGCGGGTTTAGTTTTTCATAAATTTCCAGCACGGTTTCCAGGCGGATTTCATCGAAAAACAGTTTATCGAATTCATCGTAATCGGTGCTGACGGTTTCCGGGTTGTAGTTGAGCATGATTGTGTGATACCCCAGCTCGCGCAGCGCCATCCCGGCGTTTACGCAGCACCAGTCGAACTCCACGGAACTGCCGATGCGGTAGGAACCGGAGCCTAAAATGATCACCGAATTATCGCGAGCAACATCGATTTCATCTTCAAAACCGTTGTAAGAAAGATAGAGATAGTTAGTTTGCGCCGGGTATTCCGCACCGAGAGTGTCAATTTGCCGCACAAAGGGCCGGATGTTGAATTGATGCCGCCGCTGGCGTACCGCTTCCTGGCTGCTGGCGGTCAAAATCGCAACCTGCTTATCGGAGAAACCGGATTGCTTGGCTTCCTTTAAAAGCGCTTCCGGCACTTTATGAATTTCGCTGCCGCCAAGCTGTTTTTCGATGGCAACGACCCGGGCGATTTTGTGGAGAAACCATTTATCGATGTGCGACAGGCGGTAAATTTGATCGACGGTAAGACCGTTTTCCAGCGCCTCTACAATGGCAAAGATGCGCTCTTCGGTCGGTTCTTTTAATTCCTTTTTGAAATTTTCGAAATGAAAGGTATCGCCGTTGGCCACCAGGCCCTGCGCCCCGGTTTCTAACATGCGGAGGGCTTTTTGCAGCGCTTCCTCAAAACGCCGGCCAATCGCCATCACTTCCCCCACGGATTTCATCCCGGAACCGATTTTGCGGGACACCATGCGGAATTTTTTCAAATCCCAGCGCGGTATTTTTACCACAACGTAATCGAGCGACGGCTCAAAAAATGCTTTGGTTACTTTGGTGATGGAATTCTGCAACTGGTGCAAACCGTATCCTAACGCCAGCTTTGCAGCGATAAATGCCAGTGGATAGCCGGTGGCTTTGGAGGCCAGCGCCGAGCTGCGGGAAAGCCGAGCGTTGACTTCGATAATGCGATAATCTTCCGATGCCGGGCTGAGGGCGTATTGAATGTTGCATTCGCCAACAATTCCCAAATGGCGGATTACTTTGATGGCGATTTCCCGCAGCAGGTGGTACTCGCGATTGCTGAGCGTTTGGCTGGGCGCGACGACGATGCTTTCCCCGGTGTGAATGCCCATGGGGTCAAAGTTCTCCATATTGCAAACGGTGATGCAGTTGTTAAAGCGGTCGCGCATCACCTCGTATTCGATTTCTTTCCAGCCTTCCAGGTATTCTTCCACTAAAATTTGCGAGGCGTGGGAGAGCGATTTTTCGGCTAATTTGCGTACTTGCTGCTCGTTGCGGCAAACGCCGGATCCCAATCCGCCCAACGCATAAGCGATGCGGATGATGACCGGGTAGCCGAGGTTTTTTGCTACCACTACAGCTTCTTCCACCGTAGAAACCGCTTGGCTGCGAGCGGTTTTGGCATCGATTTCCGCTAACCGCTGTACGAAATTAGCGCGATCTTCCGTATCGACAATCGCCTGAATGGGGGAGCCAAGCACGCGAACCTTGTGTTTTTTTAAGATGCCGGCCTGGTGCAATTCCAACCCGCAATTGAGCGCGGTTTGCCCGCCAAAGCTGAGCAAGATGCCATCGGGTTTTTCTTTTTCGATAACCTGTTCCACGAACTGCGGATTTACCGGCAGAAAATAAACC
>CAXHHS010000724.1:0-4176 GCA_964015645.1 uncultured bacterium | reverse complement strand
CAGCCGCAATTTTGGGATGTCATCATTATTGGCGGCGGTGCATCGGGATTAGGAGCGGCGGTTGAGTCCGCCTCCCGCGGGTATAAAACGATTTTATTAGAGCAGCACGATTTTGCCAAAGGCACTTCCAGTCGCAGCACTAAATTGGTTCATGGCGGCGTTCGCTATTTACAGCAGGGAAATATTTCACTGGTATTAGAGGCATTGCATGAACGCGGTCTGCTGATTCAAAATGCGCCGCATCTCGTTCATAATCAATCATTTATCGTTCCCAACTACGAATGGTGGGATGGCCCTTTTTACGGAGTGGGGTTAAAGGTTTACGATTTATTAGCTGGAAAATTAGGATTGGGACCATCAAAGATTCTTTCGCGAGAAGAAACGTTAAAACGTATTCCCACACTGGAGCCGGAAGGGTTGCGCGGCAGCGTTATCTATTACGATGGGCAATTCGACGACGCTCGTTTAGCAATCAACCTGGCGCAAACAGCATTCGACCAGGGCGGCACAGCAGTCAACTATATGAAAGTAACCGGGCTTTTAAAATCCGGCAATATGATCTCTGGGGTGGCAGCAACCGATATGGAATCCGGAGAATCTTTTGAAATAAACGGGCGCGTGGTGATTAACGCTACCGGTATATTTACGGATGATATTTTGCAGATGGATAACCCGGGCGCCAAAAAAATCATTGTGCCCAGCCAGGGCGTACACCTTGTGCTGGAAAAACATTTTTTGCAAAGTGAATCCGCCATCCTAATACCACGAACCGCTGATGGCCGGGTTTTATTCGCCGTTCCCTGGCATAACCGCGTTGTCGTTGGCACTACCGATACGGAAATTGACGCCCCCGTACTGGAACCTCGCCCACTCCCGGAAGAAATCGATTTTATATTAGAACAAATTGCTCCCTACTTAACCGAAGACCCAATTCGAGAAGATATTTTGAGCGTATTTGCCGGTATTCGTCCCCTGGTAAATCCCGGCGGCGAAGGATCGGACACATCGGAAATCTCTCGCGATCACTACCTGGTGGTGTCGGGTTCCGGGTTGGTAACCATTGCCGGTGGAAAATGGACAACCTATCGGAAAATGGCCGAAGACACCATCAACCAGGCTTCCATTGTTGCAGGATTGGAGCCACGGGAAAGCATTACAGCAAATTTGCGCATTCACGGCTGGTTGAAAAATATCGATACAAACGCCCCGTTGCATTATTACGGATCAGCGATGATCGGCATAAAAGCATTGATCAAAAAACACGCGAAGTTAGGTGAAAAACTCCACGATCAGTTGCCATATTTAAAAGTGGAAGTTACCTGGGCTGCCCAAAACGAGATGGCCAGAACAGTAGAAGATGTTTTATCCCGCCGCACACGCGCACTGCTCCTTAATGCCAAAGCCAGCCTGGAGGCCGCCCCGGAAGTTGCCGCATTAATGGCAAAAACACTGCGGCGCAGCAGGAAATGGCAAAAAGAGCAAGTTGCTGATTTTACAAAACTTGCGGAAGGATATTTACCCTGATTTTTTTGCTTTGATCGAAAACATCATCGGTATGGAATCTTTCGGGAGATTAAATCGCCACCGCCCTTCTTCATCTTGAATCATATTTTCAAAACAATTGTACACACTAAAGGGAAATTCGTGCAAGAATTCTATTTTCAAGTTCTGTTGCAGCAACGCATTTACAACATCGCTGATGGTATGATTCCATTCAAAACATTCTTGCGAAAAATCCGCTTCCGGATCGGCATAACTTCCCCGGGCAATCTCCGACATTGGTTTATCGTAATGAAAATATGGATATTTAATGTTCAGGTCATCATCAAATATCCAGGCAACCGGGTGGAACTCTACTATGTAAAAAATACCACCATCTTTTAAAAAGTGAGAAATAATTTCCGCCCAACGATTTATATCCGGCAACCAGGAAATAACACCGTACGATGTAAAAACAATATCAAATTGCCGAGTAATACGATTTTCCAAATCGTAAACATTCGCACAAATAAACTCTACATCCTGTCGCAGCTCTTCATTGAGTTTTCGGGCAGCAGCAATCGCTTTTTCAGAAAAATCCACCGCAGTAACCTGCGCTCCCTGTTTTGCCCAGGAAATACTATCCAGCCCAAAATGGCACTGTAAGTGTAACATCGATTTTCCGTTGACATCCCCTAATTCTTCTAACTCAATAAAATTCAGCGATGATTTTCCTTTACGAAAGCCATCGACATCATACATCTTTGAATTAAGATGTAATTCTGTCCATCCATCCCAAAGGGTCTTATTGCTTGGAAAATATTGTTGTTCATCCATCATCGTTACCTTGTTTTGTCAGTTTTTCAAATCTTGCTTCTAAATCATCCAGTCGATCCATTATTTGCTGCAAGTAGTCAATAATAATAGCATGTGTATATTTCGCATCAATTCCCACCGGTGAGTCGGGCGAGCTTAACTGCGCTATCAACTTATCAAAATCTGCTTTGGGTTTTTGCAACGGGTCGATTTGTTTCATTTTGATCCTTTCATTTTTAGAAAATTTGCAATAACGCAAGTTTACGATAATCTTAACAAAAGATAAAGATCAAAAATTTCGCCTTAGAGTATATTTAAGTATACTATTTTTTATTTTTATACTTGACAAATTTGATTTTCAAATGTAAAATATAAGTGAACATGAGTTTACATTAATTAGAGCGAAAGTAACTTTAACAGGAGATTGAAAATGGAAATCGCTGTCAAATCCCCGGCCAAACGCAAGCTAACGCGTCGCAAAGCATCCAGAAATTTTGATGCCGATATGATGGTCAAACTTTACGAACTTCTCCAGGGCGACCGTGATATGGTTAAAGTTTACAGCAAAGCACTTGATAGTGAAATTTGCTTTGTTAATCCCGCTTTAATAGATTTGGATAAATCCGGCATGGAAGGTCCGGCATATTCTACCCGGGAATTATCTTTCGTAATGTCACTATCCCCTGCGGAGTTGCGGCGATATCATTATCTCAAAATGAAATTAGTTTGATTTAATGATTATTGGTTTAGCATCTTTTTAAAGATACAGCTTTTTTAAAAGAATATTGAAATTTAAAAACGGGCTTTAGTTCTTATCATTTCTTTAGTATTGTTTTTTATTGACTTACCTTTGTTTTTTTAAGTTAAAATCATCTATAATATTATTCTGAATTTCACTTGCGTTCGCTAGTGAGACAATATATATTTACACGCTTTTAAAGTGGGTCAAAAACCCACTTTTTTGTTATATGGAAGAAAGTAATTTTGTATGAACAGTGAAATTAGCCAGATAAAAGAAATTGTCGCCCCTCTCTTTAAAGAAAATCATATCTTTTTAGTAGACCTTGAGTTACGCGGCAACCGAGGCAGCCGGGTGTTAAATATTTATGCTGATACATTCCAGGGAATAACGCTGGATGAAATCACTAAACTTACCAGGGAAATAAACGATTTATTAGATATCCACGATGTAATCGACGGCGCTTACCGGCTAACGGTTTCATCCCCCGGGATTGATCGCCCCTTGCAAAATCCCTGGGAATTCCAAAAAAATATTGGCAGGAACTTACGTGTTGTTTTTGAAGAGAATAGCGAGGAACACGAAACAATCGGAAAATTAACTTCGGTTGAAGAGAATCAAATTGTTTTAAAATCAAAAAAAGAAGAAATAAGTATACCGATCAATGCCATTTCCAGGGCAAAAGTGCACCTGAAATGGTAAACAAAACTGGAGGTAAAAAACATCAATGAAAAGTGAAATCGTATCCGCAGCAGCAGAAATTGCGCGTGAAAAACGAATTGACAAAGAAGATTTACGCGACATCCTGGAAGATATTTTTATGACATTGATGAAGCGTAAATACGGTGAAGATGCGGAATTCGATGTTATCGTAAATATTGATCGTGGTGATATGGAAATTTATGTAGAGAAAGAAGTTGTGGAAACTGTTGAAGACTCGGATTACCAAATTTCCTTAAAAGAAGCCATGAAAATAGATCCGGAAGTTGAAGAAGGAGAATTATTTGCAGAAGTCGTAAACCCGGAAATGTTTGGGCGCCGGTTAATCAACATTGCAAAACAGACGCTACTGCAACGCCTGCGAGAATATGAAAAAGAAAAAGTTTATGATCATTTAAAAGTTTCAAAAGAAAATAGTTTGA
>CAXHHS010000723.1:0-4176 GCA_964015645.1 uncultured bacterium | reverse complement strand
CATCCGCGCTGCAATGGCGTCTCGTGGGCTCGGAGATGTGTATAAGAGACAGATTATATCCTCGGGGTTCATTTTTGTCGTCTACAAATAGCTTCTATTAAAAACACACAAACCTATGTATCAATTCACTCTTTATTCACCTCGCCTAAACATGAACGAAACAAATATTTTCTAAATTCTCATCCGATTTCTAATACTTAACCAATCCAAAGGAGGTTGTATATGTACAAATTTGCACTTGTACTGTTTTGTTTGCTGGTTATTTGTTTTAGCAGTGGTTTTTCGCAAGATCGAACCGTGTTGATTCCCGGCCCGGTGGATGGAACCCCATTTCAGTTTGATGATCAAGAGGATGTTTTTGGAAAAGCCTATCGCTGGTTTTTGGAAGGCGCACTTTTTGAAGGAGAAGAACAGCTCCGAGTTTTAATCGATAAAGCCGGCATCAAACTCGATCCCAATGCCTATTACATTGTTGTCGCCCATTTTTCCGACACCTTTACGCCAATCGGTATGATTCACGATGCCGAGGAAGATCATGAATTTTTCAATACCCGCTTGTACGGTTTGGGGGAGAAAAATCTTTATTATATTTTTATCACCCGCAATGAATCATCGGACTCTTATATATCGGCTTTAATTACAGCAAAATCACCACCTTCCCAGGAAAATCTACTGTCGTTTCTCAGTTTGTTTATTCCCATCATCCCACCGGTTAATGTTCCATCCGGGTTGGATGGTAAAAAAACCTGGATCGATGTACGCCAATTTACCATTCCCGAAGAGTACCAAAAAAATAGTGATATTTCCATCGTCGTGAAAAAGAAGATTTCCGATGAAAATTTTCTCACTCGCCAAACTTTTGATAATACCTCGCGAGAACGCTGGAGTTACGGTATTGCCACGGCGATTACCAGCGTCAACGATGTCGATATTACCATTGGCAGCGATGGCCGAATTATCGTCAGCCCGAAATCGGAATTAGACCTGGCGGCCTTTGCTGTTGTCAATTTCCACTTCAAAGCGGTTGATACCAAATCCAAAACCTTCGATACCTCCTTCCATTTGATGGGCGGTATTCGGCTGATTGACTTCATCGAACCTCTGGCCGGTGTTGGATTTTCCTTCGACTTAGGGCTGATTGACCTGGCGCTTTTTGGCGGTGTGAGCGTGGAATTTGCTAATGAATTAGAAGATGGATTCCAAATTGGCCAATTCGTTGGCGAAGAAGTTGATCCCTTTAAACTAAAAATCCGTGCAAAACCCCGTTTTGGTTTGCAGGTTAAATTCCCATAAGCTAATGTTTAATGAACAGAAGTTTTTGCCACTTTTTGACCTCACCCCCGGCCCCTCTCCTACAAGGAGAAGGGAGTTTAAAGGAGAAAAGATTACATTTCCCCTTAAAAAACAACTGCTTAACAGCCTTTCAAAATAAAGAGGCATGAGCGACTAAAATAAATCATGCAATTTAAAAAAAAATTTTATCGTGTAGTTTGATAAAAATTTAAGGAGGATTTATGGCCGCAAATTTAGAAGATATTCGCAAATTACTTCCCACCGTAAAAAAAGAGTTATTGAAAAAATCTAACGTCGTTGCTACCGGTGTTGGCTACAAAACAACCGGCGGTAAAAAAACCGATGAATTATGTATCGTCTGCTCAACAGATATCAAACAACCGAAAAGCAGTTTAAGCGCGCAAGATTTGGTGCCGGCGCAAATTCAAGGCGTTTCAACGGATGTGTTGCGAACCGGGCTTTTTCGGATACTGCAAGATCCAACGGAACGATTTCGCCCGGCACCTGGCGGCGTTAGCGTTGGGCACAAAGATATTACCGCCGGTACGCTGGGATGCCTGGTAAAGAAAAACGATAAACTTTTTATCCTCTCCAACAACCATGTAATGGCCAACAGCAACGCAGCCAATATTGGCGATGCCATCCTGCAACCCGGCCCGTTTGATGGCGGCCAGCTCGCAACTGATCATATCGCTAATTTGAGTGAGTTTGTGCCGGTTCAATTTGATGGCCCGGGCGGCGCTGATCCCTGTGGTTTGGCCGGCGGTGTCGTTTCTGTTTTAAATGGCATTGCGAAAATTCTTGGCAGCAAAACCCGTTTATACCAAACCCGTGATATTTTAGCAGAAAACCTGGTGGACTGCGCAATTGCCGAACCATTGGATCAAAACGATGTCAAAAATGAAATATTGAATATCGGAACCATCAGCGGAGTGGAAGAAGCTGCGTTAAACATGGCCATCAAAAAAAGCGGGCGAACCACCGGTTTTACCACTGACACCGTTCAGCAAATTGATGTTACTGTCCGGGTTAATTTTGGCTCAAACCGAATCGCAACGTTTGTAGACCAGATTTTAACCGGTCCAATGAGCCAGGGCGGCGATAGCGGTTCGGCTATTTTGAACGATCAGAACAAACTTATCGGATTATTATTTGCCGGCAGCGACACAACGACGATTTTTAGCCGCATCCAAAATGTTTTCCAGGCGATGCAGGTAACATTGCCATAGCTTTAGTAGGCAGGCACGTAAGTGCTCCCTATGGGATAGGCAAAATAGGCAGTATGCAATTCGCTTGTTCAGAATGCCTGTTGCCTGAGTTCTGCGTAGGCACGATGATATTGTTTTAACTTTTCCAGATGCTGTTCCGTAATTCGATCCAGGCGGCGGATATTCATATTGTCTTCCAAATCACCCAGTTTTACGCGGATGGCAAGCGGATTTCGTTTTACCCGATCAATGTAATTGTCGTAAGATTCACCGGCCCGGCGAGTCAGGCTATCGACGGCGGATACAATGTCTTCCGAAAATTTTTCTTTACGCAAATCGTCTAAAGTCCACTGCGAATCTTCGACAACATCGTGTAAAACAGCGATAATCATTTCTTTGACGGAATCCATCTTTAGCATAATTCGTAGCGGATGCAGTAAATAGGGAAACCCTGCTTTATCTCTTTGGTTAAAATGTGCTTCCCGGGCAATTTGAATTGCACGCTCTAATAAAATAGCATTATTTTCCAACATACTTTCTCCTCTTGATTTGGGTTAAGTTCGTGATTAGTTTTAGCACCGATTTTTAGCGCTAAATGTACGGCGAATATCATGGTTTTAAACGATTTCGAAAAAGATTATAAAAATTGAGTTCAAATGACAAAAAGAGATGCAAGATTAGTTGCGATTACCGGTGGTATCGGTTGCGGGCAATCGACTGTTGCGGAGTTTTTTAAAAAATTTGGCGCCAAAGTTATCAATGCCGATTTAATCGCCAAACGAGTTGTCGATAGAGATGGCGATGTAAAAAAAGAAATTAAGGCTGCCTTTGGTAAGCAAGTATTTTTCCGAAATGGCAGGGTGAACCGAAAGCTATTAGGTCAAATAGTTTTTGAAGATGAAGCAAAAATTCGCAACTTGAATAAAATTGTTCACCCTCGAATGGTGTCACAAGTGATTGAGGAAATTGAAGTCGCACGAGATGCTAGAAAATATGCTGTTATTGTAATCGACGCAGCCCTGGTTTACGAACTCAATCTCGAACACATGTTCGATTCGATTATTGTTGTCGCATCGCGAATCGGAAGCCGTATTAGCCGAATTAAGGCACGCGACGGTTTACCGGAAAAAGAGATTCGCGACCGGATAAGCAAACAAATCCCAATTGAAGACAAATCAAAATGGGCAGATTTTGTTATTCACAACAATTCCAGCCTGGAGCAACTTGAATACCGTGCAAGAGGTGTTTATAAAAAATTGACTCGAAGATAAAAAAAGTAGATTTTTTTCTAAAGTATTTTGGAGGCTATACGATCATGTTAATTGGTATTTGTGAGAGTTTCCTCCCACATAGGCCTCCTCCAATGACATTGGCCCTTTGAGCTTGCGGTGAGTTTAAAGGGCCATTTTTTTTGCTTGTTCTCAAACCACAATGTATCGAATCCCATGAAATATTTTTTCTATATGATGTAAACTTGCATCAACGTAACTTTTTAGTAGCGCTGGATGGAAAAATCGTTTGGAAATTGTAATCATAAAAAGCTTCATACGTATTCATTGAACATAAATTGAGGAGAAAATGTAGATATGAAAAAAACCGGTTTATATGATGTGCATTGTCGCCTGGGTGGAAAGATGGTTGATTTCGCCGGGTTTAAACTACCGATACAATATAG
>CAXHHS010000722.1:0-4178 GCA_964015645.1 uncultured bacterium | reverse complement strand
ATGACCTGAAGCTCACTATCGCCAGCGGATAAAAATGCCAGGGATTGCTCTTTTAAATAGGCAATTTGGTTGGTGTGCCCCGGGCTGTTAAACCAGATGTTTTCCGGGGTTTCGCACCGCCAGGGATTCCACCAGCTTACTTGCGTTATGTTGCTAGTATCGCTGATGTCAACGATTTCCAGGCCACAATAATCAATCGGGATAAATGCGAGATTTTCGTCCACAACGACGTTATTGTAGGCCATCGGAACAACCGTGTGATCTACAAGCGGGTTGTGATATCGCCCGGTTTCGCGGGGGTTTGTTTTGTCAGCAATATTAATAATTCGCAGCCCGCCGGCATCATAGCACAGGTATACGATTTCATCCCTGACAGCCATACCGCGAGCATTGGGAATTTGCGCCGGGGCGGGGTTGGGATTGGGAAAACTCATATCGGGAATAATTTGGGAGACAGAGTCGATATTGCCCGGATCGCTAATATCAAAAATTAGCATTCCCCGGCTCATGGCGCCCAGGTAGGCATAATTGCCATCTACTCTTACAACGGCGCTGCCTCTGCCTTCGGCACCGGCGTTTGTGTGCCAAGTATCTTTCACAACCGCATTAGGCGGATCGTTAATATCTACAATCGCGATACCGCCCTCAACATCGCTGGAAAAATGGTTGCCGATGGCAAGATATAAATACGTTCCTTCCTGGAAAACATCCATAACATGCATATCATTAAAATCAGAGATTGGCATGGTTTTAATCAACTCCGGCTGCCAGGGATCTGTCGCTTCGAAAATCATTAGCCCGCCCTGGTTACCGGTAGCATAAAAATAGGGCCTATCGAGTTTATCATATTCCAGGGACAGGGTGGGTGTGGGAAACGTAGAGTGCTCCCAGCGATGTACAAAATCGAGAGAATCAGCATACACTACCTGGCGGCTAATAGCTGAAAAGAGGATGATTGTAAGCAAGAGCGCTGAAAACAAATTTTTCATGGCCAAAATCTCACTTTTTGAGTGAGTCGTTTTTGAGTGTTATCGTTTTACTTCAACCCCACTCTTCGCATCAAATCGATAAACCGGGGGTCGTCGCGGAGCCTATCAAAACGCGGGTCGACTTTGAGGTAGGTGAGAAAAGGCGCGCGTTCCTCATAGGCTTTTTTCAACCACTCAAAGGCTTTATCTGTTTCATTTAATCCCATGTAAATAAGCGCAATACCGGAAGCCGCGATAAACTCTTTTTTCGAGCGACTCAGCAGTTCGTCGATCATTTTGCGCGCTTTATCATTCTCACCGATCACACCGTACAGATACCCTAATCGAACGACGACATCCGGGCCATTTTGGGAAGCAACGAGTGCCTTATTAAATGCCTCAATCGCCTGTTCAAATTCTCCGAGCTGCAAATATGCTTCTCCCAGGTAATCGAGAGCGGGATAAAACGCAGGATCAATTTCGAGAGTTCTCTGGTACTCGGAAATCGCTTTCCTATAGTCTCTTGCAAGGTGATGGATGTATCCAACATTGGCATTTGTGATTAAACCGAGCGGATCGAGTTTTTGGGCAATTTTCATTTCTTTTTCGGCTTCATCTAATCGCGCGAGCATCATCAGGTAATGGGCATACCAGGCATGGGCGGTCCAGACGCCAGGGTTTAATTCAATGGCGCGTAGAAATGCTTTTTCGCCGCCAGCCCAATCCCAATCGTATTCGTACACCACGTATCCCAGGGAGGCGTAGGCTTCCGCGAGTGTATCGTCAATTTCAATGGCTTTTAATGTTGCTTGTTTCGCAATTGGATAGGAATCTTTTGGAGGGAGAAAATTATAAGCGCCGAGCATACTATAAGCATCGCAAATGCCGACATAAGCCAGTGCGTAATTCGGTTCAATCTCAATGGCTTGCTGAAAGTATTCGATGCTTTTTTGCATACCGTCTTTGGTGCGATTGTTCCAAAAATAACGGCCTTTTAAAAACAGGTTAAAGGCATCGCGGTTATCGATTCGGCGTTTGCCGAGTGCTTTCTTTTCCTTTCGAAGCAATTTTATTTTCAGCTTTTCTACAATGGCCAGCGTGATCTCGTCCTGGATTGCAAAAACATCATCCATTACCCGGTCGTACTGTTCCGACCAGCGGTGAAAACCATCGGCCACATCAATCAGTTGGGCGGTAATTCGCAGGCGGTTGCCGGCTTTGCGCACGCTGCCTTCCAGCACGGATTTTACATTCAGCTGTTTACCGATTTCGCGCACGTCGGTATTTTTCCCTTTAAACGAAAAGGCCGATGTTCGCGCCACGACGTGCAAATCTTTTATTTGGGTAAGCGCATTGATGAGGTCTTCGGCCAACCCATCGCTAAAATATTCGTTTTCGGGGTCGGTGCTCATATTAACGAATGGCAGTACAGCAATGGAGGGAGAGGATGATCGTAAGGGCGAAGCATTCTCAGCATCATTTATTTTATTCCCGCTACTTTGTAGCCCGGAATGCTTCGCCCCTACAGGGTTGATTGTTTCTAAATCAGCAATAATTTCGCTAGCCGTTTGATACCGCTGGTTAACATTTTTTTGTAACATCTTTTCAACAACCTGTTGTACTGTTACCGGAACATCTTTTCGGAATTTGAAAATTTGCTGTGGAATTTCGTTACTAATGGCATAAAAGACGGCTTGCTCATAGTCGCCTTTAAACGGCAGCTCGCCAGTCAGCATTTCGTATAGCACAACGCCAAAGGACCATATATCCGTACGATGATCGATAAAACCATCCTTCGCTTGCTCCGGCGACATATAATCAGCGGTTCCGGAAACGGAATCGGATTTTATCGATAGCGATTCTTTGCGCATCATGGCCAATCCAAAATCCATGATTTTAATTTGATGCTCCCTGGTCAACATTATATTAGCGCTTTTAATGTCGCGATGCACAATTTCCTTTTGATGGGCTGCTTGTAATCCCCGGGCAATTTGTATCGCAAGATTAACAATTTCTGCCACCTGCCATTTGCCACTTACCACTCGCTCTTTTATTTCCTGGCCATCTATATATTCCATAACAATAAAAATATCGCTACCTGATTCTTCGATGGCATAAACATGAGCGATATTGGGGTGATTTAAGGCGGCAGCGGCCTGGGCTTCCATTTTAAAACGCTGGCGGTTTTGGGCATTCGCTGCAACGTGCTGCGGCAAAAATTTGATGGCGACATCACGCTTTAATTTAGTATCCTCGGCTTTGTAAACGACACCCATACCACCTTCGCCGAGTTTTTCAAGGATTTTATAATGGAGGATCGTTTTATTGAGCATAAGATTCAATTATTCGCATGGTAGATAGTAAGCAATTATCAATTCAGAATTAATTTTACGAAAACAAGAATTGTTTCTCAAGTTTAATTTGCCTGCGATAAATCACGAAGATCAATCGGTTAAGTTAAAACCTGATTTTGTTTAATATTTTAAACAAAATTTTTAATAAAAAAAATATTATTTGATTTTTTGAAAATTAAATATATATTCGGCGGCTTTTTATTCGTCGCAAAAATTGATAAAAAGAGGAGGATGTATGCGATGGTTAAACGGAAAATTTTCGGCCCCCACTTGACACTGGATTTAAATGATTGCAATTCGGAAAAATTAAGCGATTTTAACCTTGTATTCGACGTTTTAAATGATTTGCCCGATAAGATTGGCATGACCAAAATTACCCAACCGTATGTTTTTAAATATTCCGGTTTGGTTCCGGAGGATAAAGGCATTACCGGCTTTGTGGTAATTGCAGAAAGCCACATTTCAATTCACACATTTCAGGAAAAAAAATATGCTTTTGTCGATATTTTTTCCTGCAAACCATTCAATTACAATTTAGCACAACAGTATTTAATCGACACTTTTGAATCTCAAAAGCCAACTGTAAATATGTTGATGCGCGGTGTGGACTTTCCACGCGAGACAATATCGCAAGAGAAACAAAAAACGCGACTTATTTCTGCGGTTTAATAAAAGGCCCGCACAATCGTAGCAACGGCAGTGCATTTTAGATAAAAACCAGCTGTTTTTCACCGGTTGAAGTTGTCGTTTGCTAAACCTTCCGAACGCCTTGTTTTTGATCTTCGGCTTTGTCGACAACGCTCATGCCGCCCTGGTTGATCTTTTCGGCAATCCTGTAATATAGAATTGCTCCTCT
>CAXHHS010000721.1:0-4183 GCA_964015645.1 uncultured bacterium | reverse complement strand
GCAATGGAGTCTCGTGGGCTCGGAGATGTGTATAAGAGACAGTTATCCAGCTTGCTATCAAAGGTTGGGAAAAAGTTGAAATCCCGCTATGATCTTGTTTTCGAAAAAAGCAGCCGGCGAGATTTCGGCCAGGTGCTGGCAAATGGTGGAATTGCCGGTAGTCTGATGATTTTGTACATGTTTTATGAATTGCAGGAAATTTACATTCTCTACCTGGCAGCATTAGCCACCGCCGCCGCCGATACCTGGGCAACAGAAATTGGCACATTAGCTCGCAGTAAACCGAGGCTCATCACCAATTTTAGCAGTGTGCCCGCAGGAACTTCCGGTGGTATTACACTTTTAGGCATCATAAGCGCGACACTTGGCGCATTAACAATTGCTATCAGCGGTTGGCTGTTTTTTAGTAATGATTTTGTTAGCAATACGCTTTTGCTGGTAGTTTTGATAACGTTTGGCGGCGTAGTGGGAAGTTTAATTGATAGCCTTTTTGGTGCAACCATTCAAATTCAATATCGCTGCCCGGATTGCCAGCAAGTGACCGAAAAAACACACCATTGTCAAGGCAAGCTCACCAACCCGGTATCCGGTATTAGTATCATCAATAACGATATGGTGAATTTTTTGAGTTCGGTTGGGGTGATTGTCTTTTTAGTCGGTTATTATATTTTAACGAGTTAAATTTCGGTCATGTCTCAAGCCATTCCCAATAATAAATCTTCCATCTCCCAAAAAGCAAGTATCATGGTCGTTAGCCGGGCGGTTACAATTGCCAGCCAAATGGCTTCGATTATCATTTTGACCCGCCTGCTTTCGAAAGAAACCTTTGGCCTGCTCTCATTTTTGCTGCTGGCATTTGCAACCGTTACCACCCTGGCACAGCTCGGCCTACCGGAAAGTATTTTCTATTTTTTCGAACGTGTTTCGTCGAATGCTAAAAAGAGTTTTGTGTTGCTAACGAGTAAGGTATTGTTTTTTATCGGAATAGGGGCTTCACTTATCCTGGTTGCTTTTAATTACCTGGCGCCGCTGCTTGGATTTGAGGTTCAGGGGCTTTTTTTGCCGCTCATCTTTTTATTATTATTGGAATTACCTGTTACGCCTTTAACAAATGCGTTGATCGCAATTGATAACGCCAGGGCGGCAGCCTGGTTTAATATTGCTTCGGGAGTGTTGCAATTTGGGGCGCTTGTTACTCCAGTGCTGCTGGGGTTCTCCTTGGAAGCGATTGTTACCTGCCTGGTGATTTATGGCGCAATTCGTTTCCTTTTCGGCACAATACTGTTTTTCAAAAACTTTAAAGGGGAACGGGGTGATTTACCGCCGGGAATGTTGAAGGAGCAATTTCGCTATTCAATCCCATTAGGATTATCACAAATTTTATGGGGCCTTAACCGGCAAATCGACAAATATGTTGTAGCAGCATTTTTGCCCTTAGCGGCCTTTGCGGAATATACCGTCGGTTCCTGGGAAATACCGCTTATTCCGGCCATCGCATATTCCGTTGCGTCGGTGATGATGCCTAATTTGGTATCATTTCATCTTGACAAAAAAATAACCGAGCTTTTAGAGCTGTGGAACAAAGCGATTCGAAAAGTCTCGATAATTGTCTTGCCGCTGGTAGTGCTGTTTTTGATAATGGCGGAAGAGTTTATCGTTTTGGTGTTTTCGGAAAAATATATCGCGGCTGCCGTACCGTTTCGCATTTATACCTTGATTATTCTGCAAAGAGTAGCGGCGTACAGTTCCATGCTAAAAGCAATTGGCGAAACCAGAGTGATCATCTACTCGGCAATTTATATGGTTATTATCAACTCGGTGCTAAGCGTTCCATTGGTACTTTGGTTGGGTATGATGGGGCCGCCATTGGCTACATTGTTAGCGAATATTTTTACCTGGGGATATGCGTTAAAAAAAATTAGTGGGGCGCTTGGCGTAACGGTAAGTCAGGTTTTTCCATTTCGATTCTATTTGAAAGCATTAAGTATTTCGAGTATAGCAGGTATTACGGCCTGGATATTAAAAGAAAATTGGGGTTGGGATTATCAAGCGAAATTATTGGGGGGAATCCTGATTTTCCTGGCTGTTTATATCATTTTTGCCAGCCTTGCGAGGTTGATTTCTAAAGAAGATTTGACGTTTTTCAAAATAGGCAATAGGCATAGTAGACAGTAGGCAAACCTACGAATTGCTTACTGCCTACTGCCTATTCCCCGGCCTACTTGCATTTCCATCCAACTGCAAAAGATGAAAATCGACCATAGCTTAAATCCAACATCTGTCCCGTTTTCATGCTGCCGCAAGAGTTTTTCAACATAAGCGGTATTGATCCATTCCGAGTGTGAAGATCGCTCAAAAACAATTTCTTTAAACTGTTTATGAAGCGGCCCTTTCAACCAATCGCTAACCGGAACGGTAAAACCATGTTTGCGACGCTGCCATATTTCCGGCGGCAGTATTCGATTAGCAACATTTTTGAGTAATTTTTTCTTTTCGGTTAACCCGGCTTTGTATGTCCCTTGCAGCGGCAATACAAATTCTACGAGATGATGATCCAAATACGGAACACGTGCTTCAATAGACGCCAGCATGCTCATTTTATCAACCTTCATTAGTAAATCGTCCACCAGCCAGTTTCTGATATCTGTATACAACATGCTGTTTAAATGCCCGGCCTTAAAAAACGCCTCCTTGTCCGAGCGTATTTTTTGTTCCGAAGGCAATTGCCTCATTTCTCCAAAACGATCATTTAATAACTGCCTTCGTGTTTTATCATTAAAAAGGCTTGGGCCTGGCAGCATGTTTTTTCCAAAGAATCCATTCAAACCAATTTTGGATGCCATATCAAATAAAGCGTAAAGATGGTAGCGTTTGTAACCACCAAAAAGCTCATCTGCGCCTTCGCCGGAAAGCACAACTTTTACATGTTCCGAGGCAAATTTGCTCATAATGTAGGTGGGAATAATGGCATAATCGGCAAAAGGCTCATCAAGATTTTGCAGGATCAGCGGCAGGGCGTTTAACATTTCATCATGCGTCACCTGGATTTCGTGATGGATAGTGCCGAATTTACGGGCGAGCTTGGCAGCAAATTTCGTTTCGCTCAAGGGAGATTCTTCCCCAAACCCGACGGAGAACGTATGAAGTTTTTTGTTCGCATTTTTGGTAGCATACGCCAAAACGCAACTGGAATCCAAACCACCGCTTAAAAATACTCCGACCGGAACATCGCTCAGTAAATGATTTGCTGAGGCTTCATTTAACAACATGTTTAGCTGTTCCGCGGCTTCTTCCTGGCTAAAAATTTGATCTTCCAGGGGCGGATGCCAATATCTTTTCGTTTCCACACCGTTCGCAGAAATTACCAGAAATGCGCCTGCCGGCACTTTATAAATCTGTTTGAATATTGTGTCGTTGCCACCAATGTATTGCCTTGTAAAATAAGCGTTTACAGCATGTGTATTCAGTTCATTAATTGGCAGTACTGCCCGGATTGCTTTTATTTCAGAAGCAAAATAAACAGCATTGTTTTGCTGGGTGTAATAAAGCGGTTTTATACCAATTCTGTCGCGGGCTAACATCAATTTTTGTTGTTTGCGATCCCATAAAGCAAACGTAAACATGCCTCTCAAAAAATCAACGCATTGCTCGCCATACCTTTCGTAAAGCGCTAAAATTACTTCCGTATCACATTGTGTTGCAAATGTGTAGCCTTCGGATAATAACTGTTTACGTAGCTCAGGAAAGTTATAAATTTCTCCATTAAAGGAAATCACCGCGACTTTATTTGCGGATTCCATCGGCTGTGCGCCATTTTCCAAATCAATAATACTTAACCGGCGATGCCCCAGTGCAATAGGCCCTTCTACAAAAATCCCCTCACCATCGGGGCCGCGGTGATGAAGCGTTTGCGTCATCCGCCGGATATCATTTTGCACAGATACACTATTTGGAGAGTTGAAAATTCCGGCTATACCACACATATTGATAAAGGGTGAAGGTTTAAGGATAAAAGGTAAAAAAGTAAATTAGGATTTAGATATACTTTTCCATAACAGCTTTCAATTGAGCGACATTTTTCCGAACATCGAACTTTTCCCTGGCAAGCGCGTAGGAAGCTCTTCTCATTTCACTAAAATCTTTTTGATTCATCATGTTTATCATCGCTTCGGCAAGTTTTTCG
>CAXHHS010000720.1:0-4184 GCA_964015645.1 uncultured bacterium | reverse complement strand
TACACCAAGAAGCTCGTCGGCAGCGTCAGATGTGTATAAGAGACAGACTAATGCTGGCGCCACATAGTGCTGCGCAAGAAACTGCTAACCGGCAAACCACTGCGTTTGTAAACGTCAATGTAATTCCAATGGACAGCGAGCGGATTTTGGAAAACCAAACCGTAATTATTCACGATGGAAAAATCGTTCGAATGGACGTCGCTGATCAAATCGAGATACCGAATAACGCCTTTGAAATCGACGGCAACGGTCAATATCTGCTGCCCGGTTTGGCGGATATGCACGTGCACATCTGGCATCAGGAAGATTTATTGCTTTATGTCGCTAATGGCATCACTACCGTTCGCAATATGAATGGCAAACCGTATCACCTGGAATGGCGGAAGAAAATCGCTAACGGTGAATTGCTTGGCCCCACCATTTATACCAGCGGCCCGACGATTTACGATGAGCGCTTGAGTATTGATAAAGCAAAACAATTGGTCATCGACCAAAAAAATGCCGGATACGATTTTATCAAAATATACCATTACCTGCGCGACAAGGAGCCGTTTATCGAGTTGATGAAAACGGCGAAGGAAGCTGGCATTCCCGTCGCCGGCCACAAACCACGCGGCATTTCGTTTCGGGAAATGCTCGATTTAGGACAATCTTCTTTGGAGCACATGCTGAGTTACGTCTACCTCATCGAAAAACCGGATACCCCATTGCGAGCGGCATTGCAGCAAGGAAAATGGTCATTCCGCTATCATTACAGCGGTACGGAGGTGGACGAATCGAAAATTCCGCCAATTGCTGAAGCCGTGCGTAATGCCGGCCTCTGGAATTGCCCGACACTCATTGCGATGGATCGCTGGATTCCCTCCGGTGAGGCACAGGCGATTTTGGCGCAGCCCCATTTTAAATATATCAATCGCTCGCGGTTTACACGCACTGTGGATCAATATCTTACGGATTCCAGCTCAGAAATTCGCGCGCAAGGCCGGAAGGTGCGGCGAATGCTGGTGCAACATCTGCATCAGGCCGGAGCAAAGCTGTTGCTGGGAACCGATGCCGGGGGAACTTATATAGAGCCGGGGTTTTCCATTCATACGGAGTTACAAAATCTGGTAGAAGCCGGTTTATCTCCCTACGAAGCAATCAAAACCGGAACCTACAACGCGGCGGAATTTCTAAATACTTTAGATAAAACCGGATCTATCGCCATTGGAAAAACAGCGAATTTAATTTTGCTGAAAGCGAACCCGCTGGAAAATGTTGCCAACGTCAAAAAACAAAGCGGCGTTATGCTCCGCGGGCAATGGCTTCCGGAAAAGAAATTAATTCAAATGTTAAAGGAGCAAGCAGCAGCTTATTGAATACAGGCTAGACGTTTTTTGCAGAGAAAAGTAGACCAAATTCCCCGCCTTATTAAGCTACTCTCTGCACACAAATCCAGCAGGAGGGAGAAGCGCCAGTTTTTCTTCGAACTCATCCCCCAAACCCCCTTCTCTTGCAAAGAGAAGGGGGCTTTTCTCCCCTCTCTTTGCAAGAGAGGGGCCGGGGGGTGAGTTAATTTGGGTGCTCTCAGCCTCGGAATTCTCCTTTTCCGACTTGTGTGCAGAGAGTAGCCTTATTAAGGGGGGAATTTATCACCTTATCTAAAACCCACTAAGTCTAATTCAAATCATCGGAGGTAGTTTTATGAAAAATTTAATGCTCAAAATGGTAATGATTGGTTTTTTCTTTTCTACGATTTTTTCAATTCACGGCCAAACCAATGCTGTAAAGAAAGAAGTTGTAATGGCAAAAGCGATGTTAATGGATGTGAGTTTAAAGTCGGATAGTATAGGGTTGTTCATCATCCAAGACCGTTTGAGCAAGTTGCTTGAAAACAAGGCTGTCGCCCCGTTAGCGCATTATTATACAGCGTTTGCAAAATGGCAATTAAGTTTCATCACCAGCGATCAGGAGGCGATGAAAGCGCTGCTGAATGAGGCGATTTCGCATCTCAACACTGCAACCGAACTGGATTCCAACTTTGCCGACGCCTACGGCCTGGCCTGGATGTGTTACTCCCCGTTCTTTCGCCTGGAACCGCAGCGATCGTATGAACTTGCCCAAAAAAGCAATCCACTTCTCCAAAAAGCGCTGGCCCTCGCCCCGGAAAACCCCCGCGTTATTTTGTTCGATGCCATGAGTATATTTTATAAGCCGGAACAATACGGCGGCAGCCAGGAAAAAGGCATGGAGCGGTTTTTAAAAGCCACCCAGCTTTCCGAAAGTTCCCCGGTTGAAGATTCGATCTACCCGGATTGGGGAAAGGCAATCGGATATTCCTGGATGGGATGGGCTTATCTAAACCACAAACAGCCAAACCCGCAAAAAGCGAAAACAGCGTTTGAAAAATCATTATCATTTCGACCGGATTTTGCTTTTGTGAAACTCAATGCCATTCCAACGGTGGAAGCGCAGTTAAATGGTAAAGACTAGCGCATCGGAGCAGAGTTAGTTCGGCCTGGCACATTCCCACCTGCCGATGAATCATAAGGCTCAAAAGTGGAAGACGACTAAAGTCGCCTTGTCCTAGACCCACTTGCGTGGCAGGCAGCTTCCATATCTCAGCTGCGGAATTCATTCCGCAGCGACGTTTTTTGTTCGCAATCGAACACACCCTGTCTTATCATCGGGCATCCTGCAAATTTTTTATCACCGCACACCTTATCTAACCCTATAAAAAACAACACTGGTATGGTTGTTGAATAGCTGAGAGCGGAGTGCGAAGGGTATAGGGTAATTTTTTCCCTCAGCCCTCTGCTCTCCGCCCTCAGCCATCAAAGGAGATATCATGCTAAAAAACTACCTCAAAATCGCCTTTCGCAATCTCAGGAAACACAAGGGATATTCGTTTATTAATGTTACCGGGTTAGCAGTGGGAATTGCCTGCTGCTTGCTGATTTTATTGTTTGTGCAGGATGAACTCAGCTACGACCGCTTTCACAAAAACGCAGATAAAATTTACCGGGTGACAGAAGAAGTCAATTGGAGCGGCGGGTACGAAAATGTTGCCAGTATTCCGTATTCGGTGGCAACGGCATTGGCAAACGATTTTCCGCAAATCGAAAATACCTGCCGTTTATACCGCCAAAACCGCAGTGTGTCGCTTCGCTATGGCGACAAACAATTTACGGAAGAAAAATTCTTCTTCGCCGATCCAGCGATTTTTGAGGTATTTAGTTTCACGCTTTCCGAGGGCAACCCGCAAACCGCACTGCAAGGCGCAACCGGTGTTGTGATTTCGGAAGCCATCGCCCAAAAATATTTCGGCGATGAAAATCCCATCGGTAAAATTCTGGAATATCAAAACAACCAAACCCTGACGGTCACCGGTGTTTTAAACCCAATTCCGGAGAACTCCCATCTTAAATTCGATTTTTTAGCGCCGTTCGAGTTCAATGCCGGTGTACGGCAATTCGAGCAGAACTGGTATTGGACGGCATTTTGGACCTATCTTGTTTTACCCGATGCTGAAACTGCTGAAAACCTGGAACGCCAGCTTCCGAACTTCGTGGAAAAATATTTCCCGGAATCGATACGAGAAGGAACAGCGCTTTCGTTGCAGAAATTAACCGATATCCATTTGTCTGTCTCTTATACACATCTCGTTGAGGCCAACGGCAACATCATCTATATCTATGTTTTTTCTGCGATTGCACTTTTGGTATTGCTCATCGCCTGCATCAATTTTATGAACCTGGCAACGGCACGCTCTGCCAAACGCGCAAAGGAAGTGGGGTTGCGAAAAGTATTGGGCGCCTATCGCAGTAATCTCATCAAACAATTTTTAGGCGAGGCGATGTTGATGAGTGTTTTCGCCGTCGTGCTCGGTTTGGGAATTGTGGAGCTGTGTTTGCCGGTGTTTAACGGGCTGGTCGACAAATCGCTGGCGACGAATTATCTCGATAACTGGCCGATTTTAGGCGGGATATTCGCAATTGCGATTTTCGTTGGTATCATTGCTGGCAGCTACCCGGCATTTTTTCTCTCGGGATTCCGGCCGGTAAATGTGTTAAAAGGAAAACCAGCCAGCACAGGAGCTACCAGCCGATCATCCCTTCGGAAAATCCTGGTCGTCGCTCAATTCATCGTTTCTATTGTATTGTTGATAGGCGTCGGCATTATCGCTGAGCAACTGGAATTTTTTC
>CAXHHS010000719.1:0-4190 GCA_964015645.1 uncultured bacterium | reverse complement strand
GAAAATCTGAGAATGGAACACAGGTTACGCGGATGACACGGATTAACAATGACCTTTAGATTATTTTATCCGTGAAAATCCGTTTCATCAGTGTCATCCGCGTTCTATTTTTGGGAGAGGTTCTATTCCGCTAACAAAAAATCAATTTCGTTACGCTCGCGGTCGATGTTGGCAACGCGCACTTTTACCGCATCACCCAACCGAAGCGTGCGACCGGTGTCTTTGCCGATCAGGGTATAGGTTTTTTCATCGTAAATGTAATAATCATCTTCCAGTCGTTCGATTCGGATTAAGCCTTCAATTAAATAAGGCAGGGTTTCTACAAATATACCGAATGCCATCACCCCGGAAATAATTCCTTCAAACGTTTCATCTTTATGCTGCATTAGCCATTCAACTTGCTTAATGCGGACGCTTTCCCGCTCTGCATCCAATGCCTGGCGCTCGCGCTCGGAGGAAATTTTGCAGACTTTTTTCAGTTCTCTTTTAATTTCGCTAATGCGTTTGAAATCGACCGAATTTTCATACTCCTTCAATAGGCGATGCACCATTAAATCCGGGTAGCGGCGGATGGGTGAGGTAAAATGAGTATAATCTTTAAACGCCAGCCCAAAGTGCCCCTTATTCGATTGCGAATACACCGCCTTCATCATTGTTCGCAATGCCACTTCTTTGATGATGATTTCATCTTTTCCGCCTTCAATCTCTTTTAAAATTTTTTGGAATTGCTTTGGGGAGACGCTGCTCTTGATGTCAATTTTGTAACCAAGCGCACTCATAAAATTGCGAAATTTAGTGAGTTTCTCCTGATCCGGTTTTTCGTGTATCCGGTAAATAAACGGCTTGGGCTTCCCTTTTTCCGATATATTTTTGATGTGCTTTGCCACAGTTTGATTGGCCATCAGCATAAATTCTTCGATCATCTCGTTGCTGTGCATCTGCTTAAGCGGGATAATGTCAACCGGGTAGCCTTTTTCATTGAGGGTAAACTTAACTTCCGGTGTGGAGAAATCAATGCTGCCGTTTTGGAAGCGTTTTTTTCGCAGCAGACGGCTAAGGCTGTGCATTTTTTTGATCACATTAGCAAACGGATCACCGGCGTTTTTATCATCGATAATATCCTGAACTTCCTGGTAAGTATAGCGGCGTTTACTGTTGATAATCGATTCTTTAATTTCATAATGAACAACGTCCCCGGATGATGAATCTATTTCCATAATGCAGCTATGGGACATGCGGTCTTCATACGGTTGCAGGCTGCACAATTTATTTGACAGGTGCTCCGGCAGCATGGGAATTACCCTGTCCACCAGGTAAATGCTGGTGCCGCGTTCCAGTGCTTCCAGGTCTATATTGGTGCCAGGGTTTACGAAATAGCTGACATCTGCAATATGCACGCCCAATTTCCAGTTTCCGTTTCCCAGCTTATCGAGCGAAACGGCGTCATCAAAATCTTTCGCGTCCGGTGGGTCGATGGTAAATACTACTTCATTGCGGAGATCCAGCCGGCGGGCGATTTCTTCCGGCGTAATATTCAATTCTTTTTTAGCCGCCTCTTCCTCTAATTTACCGGCAAATTTGATTGGCAAGCCGGGGCCGATAACAACCGAGGAAACATCCACACCCGGTTCATCGGGAAAACCCAGAATTTCGACTATTTGGGCTTCGGGGTTCATCATGGAACTATCCCATTTTTTTAATTCCACCACAACTTTCTGGCCATTTTTTGCCCGAAGTGCCTTTTTTTCCGGGATATAAAAATCACGATACACTTTGCGATTATCCGGCACTACAAACCCGTAATATTCGCTTTTGTGATAGGTTCCGACGAACAAATTCTTCGCCCGCGATAAAACTTGTGTAACCCGGCCTTCCTTGCTTTTACCTCTTGATACGCCGAAGAGTTGTACCTCGACCGAATCTCCATCCAAAGCGGTATTAAGATTTTGACTGGAGATAAAAATTTCTTCTTCCGTACGCTCGTCAGCGACAAAGGCAAATCCTTTTCGAGTAACTTGAATTGCGCCTTGAATTTTGCGCAGAGAAGCGGCACTTGTGTAGCGGCCGCCTTTTATTTTCATCACCTTACCGGAACGCGACAACTCATTCATCGCCTCCCGGAATAAATAATAATCGCTTTGGCTAACGTCTAACGCACGGGATATTTCCTTGCGTTTATATGACCTTCCTTTTTTGTTTTTCAGAAAGTCGATGATTTTATGTTGATAATGATGATTTTCGTTTTTCTTCTTTTCTTTTGCCATAATTATTCTACTTTTATTAAATCCTTTAATTTTTCATACATTCTTGCCCCGATGCCTTTCACTTTTGTGATGTCCTTTTTAGCAGCAAAATTGCCGTTTAAATCGCGATATTCGATAATTTTCGCAGCGGTTTTAGGACAAATTCGAGGCAAGAGCGTTAATTCGTCTATCGATGCAGTATTAATATTGATTATTTGCCCTGGCATCAGCGTTTTCTTCTTCGAAGGCGATGTCGATTTTGAGGGAGATTTGAAATCGGTGCTTATAAACACATTGCGTTTCCCTCCTTTACTTCCGGCTAAAATTGCACCACTTTCCAGGCCGGCAGAATCTGATGCCAACTCCTTTTTAATACTATCCAACCGCGCATAATATTTTTCTTCAAATTGAGTAAAATCATATACTTCCGGTGGGTACAATACCTTATCTAGGAAATGATATAATACTGCAACAAAAAATGCGATTGCGATAAACAAAATCGCTTTTTTTTGATTGGACGTAAAGTGCATTGGCAATGCTCTGGTAGCTTGATTAACTAAAAGAAGGTAAGGCACTCTTTGAGTAGGCAATAGGCAGTGGATCAGTAGGCGGTAGGCAATTTTTATTCTGCCTACTGTCTATCTGCCTATTGCCTACTAAATATTCAACGCTTCTTTAAATTTCTGAAAAAATCCTTTGTTTTTTTTCGGTGCAGCCAGGTTTTCCGATTCCGACAGTTCTTCCAGGAGTTCCTTTTCTTTTTGATTTAATTTTGTTGGAACCCATACTTTAACTTGCACCAGGAGATCCCCTTTATTGTAAGATTGCAATTCGGTAATACCCTTTCCACGCAGCCGAAATACTTTTCCCGGTTGTGTTCCTGCCGGTACTTGAATTTTTACTTTCTCATAGCGGCTCGAATCACTCTCCGGCAGTTCTTCGGTATCAGGATCAACATTGAGTGTGGGGATTTCGAATTCCTCACCTAATGCAAGGTGGGGAAAACTAGCATAAAGATCAAAGACAATATCATTCCCATGCCGAACAAATATAGGATGTTCTTTTTCCTGGATCACAACAATTAAATCGCCGTTTACGCCGCCTTTGGGGCCGGCATTTCCTTTGCCTTGAACGGTAAGATAGTTCCCGGTATTCACCCCGGCGGGAATATTAACTTCGACCGTTTCCGTGCCGCGATCCCGGCCTTCACCCCGGCAAGTTGAGCAGGGGTCGCTAATAATCGTTCCCTGGCCGCGACATTGCGAGCAGGTGCTGACATTTACAAAGCGGCCAAAAATAGATTGCGACACCTGGCGTACTTCTCCCTGCCCCTGGCAAGTTGGGCAAGTAACCGGCTGGCTTCCCTTTTTTAAACCGCTGCCATCACAAGTTTCGCAACTGATGAGCTTATTTATCTTTAGCTTTTTTTGTGCACCGGATGCAATTTCTTCTAACGATAACTCTAATTTGACTTGTAGATCGCTTCCCTTTTGCTGTCGTCCCCGGCGAGAGCGGCCGCCACCGCCAAACAAATCACCAAAGCCAAACCCGAAGCCTTCTTCCATAAAGGTATGTAGCGCATCCGACAGGTCAAAATGTTCAAAGCCGAATCCGCCGCTGCCGCTGCCAACGCCTTCGTGGCCGAAACGGTCGTAGCGCTGGCGTTTTTGAGTATCGCTCAAAACTTCATAAGCTTCGGCAACTTCTTTAAAATTTTCTTCGGCTTCACTATCCCCTTGATTTCGATCTGGGTGATATTTCATCGCCAATTTTCGGTAAGCACTTTTAATTTCTTCGGAGGATGCTTCGCGAGTAAGACCTAAGATTTCATAATAATCACGTTTTGTAGACATACTTCCAATTCTTTAAAATGATTCTCAATTTAATTTCTGCCATGATAATTTGTAATTGTACGTGCAGTGAAGTCGGCTAAGCTAATTAACTTAC
>CAXHHS010000718.1:0-4199 GCA_964015645.1 uncultured bacterium | reverse complement strand
CGAGGTCAAAATATACATTTGCCAGGTAGAAGTGTGCCCGGGCGTCCCCGGGATTTATTTTAATGCAGGTTTGCAGCGCGGATTTTGCCGGTTCATACTTTACAAGCTGAAGGTAAGTTAATCCCAAATTTCGGTAGGCCAAACTGTATTGAGGGTCAAAGTCTACCGCTTTTTGAAAGTAGGCAAGCGCTTCCGTTAACTGCTGGTTCAAGCGGTAAATATGCCCGGCGTTATTATATGCGCTGGCGAATTCTGCATTGTATCGCAGCGCTTTTTGGTATTGATTGAGAGCCTCATCGTAGCGACGCAATCTGAAAAAAACATTGCCGAGCAGGTAATAAGTGTCATAATCATCCGGTTTAATTCGCAGCGCTTTGTGATAGGCTTTGATGGCTTGTTCAACCATATTATTTTTGTAATACATTCCCGCCAGGTGTTTATTCCCCATAAAGTGCTTTGGAGCCAGTCGGGTTACTTTCTCGTAAGCATTCTTCGCTTTGATAAATTCTTTTTGCAATTCAAAAACTCTGCCGAGATAAAAATTGGCTTCGGGAGAATTGGGAGATAAGCGTATGCATTCCATAAATGCCTTCCTGGCAGCATCTAATTGATTGCCTTCCAAAAGCCGGATTCCCTGGTTGAAAACGGTTTTATATTGCTCGCCATTTTCCTGGGGAATTGCCGGAACGGATAGCAGTTGGATGAGGATAAAAAGTTTTAAAAGTAGTGGAAAAAATTTTGTTTTTTGAAATCGCATTGCTACTTCCGCCTTTCATAAGCAATCTTTTTATACTCGTTTAATTGTGCATCCGACTGACCGGGGAGGAGTTGGATTTTTTGCAGCCGGGCAAGCGCTTCTTCAAATTTACCGGTTTGAAGCGAATTCTTCACCGCGTCCAGACGCATTTTAATCTCCAGCTCTTTTCCATTCCAATCCGCGGGATTTGTTTGAAGCGCTTTTCCCAATGCTTGCAGCGTGGGTTTCAATTCTCCTTGCCAGCGATGCTGAATGGCTTGCAACGTCCAGGCACGGCCAATTCGGGCTTGCTTAATTTGCGCTGATAGTTTTTGCCGATCTTCCTCCGGAAGTTTCATGTTTCTGATCGAAAGCCTGCTTTTCCCGCGGATTTTGTTAAACGGAATCGTTCGGGCACTGTGTTGGAAGATATTCCGAGGTGCAGAATATTGCAGCCGGAGGTTGTCATCCGTATTGATTGGGCTGTTTTGAGTGAGAGCGCGAACCTGTTTTTGATCCGCCAGAAAGTAGCTGGCAAAAGAAGGCAGATCGCCAATCAGAAGCCGCGATAAATTTTTTCGAACCGGAACTATAGATATCGCTTCTGTAAATCGTTGATAATCAATAGTTTGTGGCTGAAGACTGCCAATAAAGAGATAGTCAACACCGGGGATAGATTCCCAAACCGTAACCTGTTTAAAAACGGATGCAAAGGTTGCTAAAACCGAAAGGAAGTCTTCCCGGCTCATGCGATAGGCAGGAAGCCATTGGCAGATAATGCCGCCCGGGTTTAAACGTTGCCGGCAGTTTTCCAAATGTTCTTTGGTGAAAAGACTGGCAACGCCTGCCAGCCAGGGGTTAGATGGCTCGGAAATGATTACATCATACTTTTCCGCTGTTAAAGCGACGTGATTTCGTGCATCAGTAACAATTAAATTTAGCCGCTGGCGCTCATCTTTAAACGGCTGTTCGTTGACCGCATCAAACAAGTTTTTATCTCTAACGGCTTCGATAACTTCCGGGGAAATTTCAACAACATCGAGTTTTTTAAGCGAAGGGTAAGTTAATGCCGCTCCTGCCGTAGTGCCGCCGCCCAGGCCAATTACAAGCGCGTTTTGGGGATTGCCCTGGAGCAACATCGGAACGTGTGCCAGGAGCAGTTGTGTGGGCATATCGCTAAAGGTGGTGGCATCTGTTTTACCACCGATTTTAAGAAAACGTTCACCGTTTTGCTCCATCACTGCCACAGTCGCAGTAAGTCCTTCTTTGTAATATTTAACGGTATTTTTTTGCTGTAGTAAAACATCCGCCAGCGTGCCTTTTTTCGAAATTTGCTCTAACTCCGTTTCATGGCTCAGCAGGTAAAGACCGCTGGATAGAATGGCGGGATTCCAGCTTTCTGAAGTTTTGGTTAAAGTAAAGCTGCTGCCGAACCCGACAATTACTAGCAAAACTGCTACAAATACCTGGCGAAAAATGGCCTTTGCCTGGCTCAAAAAAAATAGCACAATTCCGGAAAGTGAAAACAGGATTGCTGCCAATAACAAACTATTTTGAATGCCAACCTGGGGAATCAATACAAACCCGGCAAGAAACGCTCCCAGTATCGCGCCAATAGTATTTACAGCGTAAATATCGCCAATCGTTTTTCCGGCGCGTTGTTGCCGGGCTTGATAGATTTTGGCAACCAGCGGAAAGGTGGCGCCCATCAGCAGGGTTGGCAGTAAAATCAGTAAGGCGATGGCGGAAAACTCAATCAATAATAAGATGCCAAATGATTCGGTGTATTTTAAAATCAATTTTACGAAAAATAACGGAGACCAGCCTAAAATCGGCAGTAGTATGCTACATAGCACACCGGTTCCCAATTGCACGAATGCAAGCGTCAGAATTAAATTATCTCGTTTGTCGGCGATTCTTGCTGCGATTGCGCTGCCAGCAGCTAATCCCAAAATAAAAGTTGCCACAATAATACTGAAGGCATAAATCGTGCTGCCAATCGCCAGCGAAAGTACCCTGGTCCAGCCAACCTGGGAAACCATTGCCGCAAAACCGGAAATGCCAAATACGATCACGGCAATAGCCACAACATTACCCGGGATCGGGATATTGTTTTCTTTCGACGGATTCGCACCAGAGGTTGACTTCTGGGCGGCTTTGGTTTTTTTTCGGGGGATTTTTACACGCTGTAGTTTATTGTTCAATAGGATTGCCGATATTCCAAGGATTAGATTTGCTGCTGCCGCAGTTAGCGTTGTGGACAGGATGCCCAGGGCGGGGATTAATAAAAATCCGGCGATTAAACCACCGGCTGCCGCACCAAATGTATTAACGGCGTAAAGCGCGCCGCTGGTAAATCCCAATTCCTGTTTGCGAATGAGCAATGCTTCTGTCAGGATTGGCAGCGTTGCTCCCATTAAGGTTGTCGGAATTAGCAATAGTATAAAACTAATAAAAAACCGTGTTACTGATAGCAGGAAAAATGATGTGCCGAAATGATTGTAAATCACTTTGTAAACAATATCCGCCCCATCAAAAAACAGCGGGAGCAACGCACAGTATATACCGATGATCATTTCTAATAAACCATACAGTTTGAGCGGTTGTATCATTTTATGAGCAAAACGGCCGGCGAGATAGCTCCCCAATGCCAATCCTCCCATAAATGCCGTCAATACGGCGGAAAGGCTGTACACAGTATTTCCCAAAATGAGGCTTAATTCGTGCGTCCAGATTACTTCGTAAATCAGGGCGCAGACGCCCGAGAGGAAGAATAAAATCCAGACGGGTTTTTGGTATGTTTGGATGATTTTCATTATTAGAACTCGTTCCAGCGCTCCTGCGCTGGAATGCAATGTGGAAGCTCCTGCTTCTCGCGATTTGTTTTCTTGACGGAAAGCAGGAGCTTTCCGATGGTGCTACACAGCGGGGCTGTGTAACTATTTATTGCGCCTCGCCTTCTGTTAGAATGATCAGTTGATTAACGGGCAAATTGTGATGCGTTTCCTTCAATCCACCTGTCCAGCGTATTTCCAGTATATCAACTTTGTTAGATTTTCCCAGGCCAAAGGTAACTCGCGAATCGCTGGCGGATAAATAGCTGCCGGCAGTTCGCACTTCTTCGATTTGGGTAAGTGAGCCGGAAACGACTTTGATCCTGGCGCCGATACCATCGCGATTGCCGTTTGTTCCAATCGTTTTAATTTTGATCCAATTGTACTCATTTCCACTATCATTGCGAAACAGGTTCGCCGTCTGGTTGTTATTTGAAATTAAAATGTCGATGTCGCCATCGTTGTCATAATCGCCGAAAGCGGCACCGCGGCCCACTTTTTCGATTTGAAAATCGCTGCCCAATTCGCCGGAAATTTCCCGGAAATTTCCTTTACCATCGTTTTCAAACACCTGGTCACGTTCGGCGTAGGTAATTCTGGCTTTAAACAATTCGACATTATCTAATACA
>CAXHHS010000717.1:0-4203 GCA_964015645.1 uncultured bacterium | reverse complement strand
AACCAGGGTTGCCTCGCCGCCGGAGCTGCTCGTTAACCAGACATCATTATTGGTGCTGGCGGCAACAATTGCATCGCGGTTTTCCACAAACGCGATCTGCTGCCCATCGGGGGACCAGGCAAAGTCATGATCGCTGCCCAGGGAAATCGGCGGGCAATCCGTTTCGCCACTTGTGATGTTAACAGCATCGCCACCTTCCACCGAAACAACCAACAGGCGAGTGTTCTTGCCTTCTTTCCAGGCGTTCCAGTGGCGGTACATCAACCCGTCGATTATCCGCCCGCTGGCCAGGCTTTTGGATTTTTCTGCTTCCATAGCGGCGGATTCTTGCGTCGTTTGCGCTTCGGGATACATTTCTGCGACAACCGCAAACGATTTTCCATCGGGAGACCACTCAAACGCACCAACGCCGGTTGCGATATCAGTTACTCTTCGCGCCTCGCCACCGTTAATATTCATCACATAAACTTGCGGCAATCCATCGCGAGTGGAAATAAACGCCAGCGACGTTCCATCCGGCGACCAGCGCGGGGAGGCATCTTTTTTCGGATGAAAAGTCAACTGCTTGTGCTGGCTGCCATCTATCGCTGCCAGGTGAATATCCGCATTTTTGGAATTATCCGCGATATTATAATACATTACCACGTAAGCTGCCCATTTTCCATCGGGCGATATTTGCGGATCGTCTACCCGTCCCATCGAAAACAGATCATTAAATTCAATCGGGCGTTTTTGCGAAAATGCAGTTAGCGAAAGCAAAAACATCATTATATAGATAAAACCGGGGAAAACCATTTTGCGCATTTCAGGCTCCTATATTTATATTCCGGGATTTTGATGCTATAGTGTTTGAGAGCAAAAAGTTTGGGAAACCTTCTGAGATTTGACAATAACGATTCTACAACGCAATATTCCGGTTCAGACGACTATTTGTAATCAAAAAGATTTCCTAAACTTATCCAGTTAAATTGCCCCTATTTTTATCACAAACCCGTTAATACAAGTTTATTAAGGTATTCATTCTTCTGTAATTATCGAATATTTTTTTTAGATTTATTTTTGAAATAAAATTCGTTTTCAGTATTCTTGATTAAGCCGAAAAATGGGAAACGCATTTCCAGCGATGGAGAGAGATGAATCCAAACGATAGAAAGGAACAGAATGATGACAGGCCGGCACAACCCGCTTCCAATGATTATCGGATGTTTAGTGCTCTGCATCTCTTTCGTTTTTGCCAGCGAAGTTAATTCTCCGGAACAGCTAATTCCGGCTTCCGAAACAAATGCTCACACCAGCATTGCCGCTGCAACTCCAACCGAAAGCGCTTTAATGGAAAGCGAAGAAGGCGGGCTGGGCAAAAATCTTCCCCTCTGGAGCATCATTCCATTTGTAGGGATTTTACTTTCGATTGCAGTTTTTCCGCTGGTGGCGCCGCATTTTTGGCATCATCATTTTGGAAAGGTGTCGGCATTTTGGGGGCTTTTATTTGCGCTTCCATTTGTTTATGTGTTCCAGGGCGAAGCCATTCACGAAATTTTGCACACCTATTTATTGGAATACATTCCGTTTATCATTTTACTCTGGGCGCTTTATACCGTTGCCGGGGGAATTTTAGTGCAGGGTGCGCCGGTAGGTGTCCCGATTAATAATTTGGTGATGTTGATTATCGGCACTGCCCTGGCTTCCTGGATCGGAACCACCGGGGCGGCAATGGTGCTCATTCGCCCCTTTATTCGCATGAATCAATACCGAAAATCGAAAATCCATTTGATTGTATTTTTCATCTTCCTGGTCGCTAATATTGGCGGATCGCTAACGCCGTTGGGCGACCCGCCGCTGTTTTTGGGATTTCTGGCCGGCGTAAAGTTTTTCTGGACGTTTAACTTGTTTCCGCATATGATGTTTGCTGCCGTTATTTTGCTGTTCGTTTTCTTCGCCTGGGATACTTACATGTTTCGTAAAGAAGGCTGGCACGAAAAACTCCACCTTATTGATACCGATGTGGATATGCCCGATGATATGATCGATGATTTGGTGATCGAAGAAAAGGTTGAAGAAGAACACCCTCAAACACACAAAATGACAAAAAAAACTTACCGCATAGAAATTAAGGGGTTGTTCAATATCATCTTTCTGTTGGGAGTGATTGGTGGCGTGCTGTTTAGCGGGTATGTTCATTTGGGCGAAGTAACCGTTTTGGGCATTCACATGAGATGGGAAAATATTGCTCGGGATGTTTTCCTGGTATTAATGGGAATTCTATCCTTAAAACTAACGCCGAAAGAATTGCGCGATGGCAATGAGTTTACCTGGTTCCCGATTGCGGAAGTCGCCAAACTGTTTGCCGGAATTTTCATTACGATAATTCCTGCCCTGGCAATGCTGCGCGCCGGGATGGAAGGCCAGCTCGATTTCATTATCTCGGCAGTGGAACAACCCTGGCATTACTTTTGGATTACCGGAACACTCTCCAGTTTTTTAGATAATGCGCCGACCTACCTGGTATTTCTGAATACCGCTCTCGGTAAATTCGGCCAAACCGTGGATTGGATGATGGTCGATGGCTCGCCATATTTAATTGCCATCAGCGCCGGGGCAGTATTTTTCGGCGCGATGACCTACATTGGCAATGCGCCAAATTTTATGGTGAAATCCATTTCGGAAGAAGCCGGTGTCAAAATGCCCAGTTTTTTCGGGTTTATGATCTACTCGGTCGCGATTTTAGGAGTTCTTTTTGTGATAACCACATTCGTATTTTTTTAGCCGATTGTAAGTATTCTTACACGTTTATTGCTATTTTCGACCGTTTGGCGTAAAAAAACTTGACAATATTCAAAAATCATTTAACTTAACGCCAGCTGTAAAAGTAAGACGAGTTTCCAACTCGTCACATCACAATTGTTGAAGGAAACACCCAATGACCAAAAACAAAACAACATTCTCTAATCAAGGTTTAAACTGCGCTTGTTGTGCATGTTGTTGCGAATTAATCACAGCAGACGGGTGTTTATGGAGAAACGATTAAGCGTTCTCCGAAAAAAATCGAACCGAAACTCGAACCCGCTGCTCCAAAAGAACAGCGGGTTTTTTGTTTTAGGATTGTAGATTGTGAATCAAAATTATATAAAAATTTCTATCCAGCGTATCGGGCTTTCCAAGTCTAAAAGTCAGGCTTTAAAAAACGTAACTTATACTTGCGGTTGTCCCTGTCTACGTACTTGTTCCGCCTCAAAATGGCAGCGGGCGCCGCAACTGGTATTATGATGTAAATATCAATAAACCAATTTTAACCCATTAAACCCCGCTGCCACCGAAAGATGGTCGCGGGGTTTTTCTTTATAAGGAAAGCAAACATGGTTAAAACACTAACGACCCCAGTCGCTGACGAATTGGAAATTCAAGCGCTGCAAATTTTATTTGAAGCACAACAGCCAACGGATATTCTCCACTGGGCAATCGAAAAATATGGCGCAAAATTAGGGATTGTTACGAGCTTTCAAGCCTCCGGAATGGCAATTCTGGACATGGCAGTCAAAATTAATCCGGCGATTCGGGTAATGACGCTCGATACCGGAAGGCTGCCGGAAGAATCTTACGGATTTATGGAAGAAGTGCAGCAATACTACGGTATCAACATCGAAGTGATTTACCCGGCAACCGGCGATGTGCAAAAACTGGTTTCCCGCCACGGCGTAAATCTTTTTTATAAAGATTTTGATTTGCGATTGCAATGCTGCCACACTCGCAAAGTACTCCCGCTTCAAAAAGCCTTGGGCGGATTAAATGCCTGGATTACCGGCCTGCGCCGCGACCAGTGGGCGTCGCGCTCTAACATCAACAAAATCGAAATTGACGCCAAGCACGACGGTATTGTAAAACTAAACCCATTAGCGGATTGGACAGAAGCAGATGTCGAAGATTATTCAAAACGCCATAATGTCCCCCGCCACCCGCTTTATAGCCTGGGATACAAAAGCATTGGCTGCGCTCCCTGCACTCGCCCGATTGCCCCGGGAGAAAACCCTCGCGCCGGTAGATGGTGGTGGGAAAAAAACGCCCCAAAGGAATGCGGAATTCACTGCGGCATAGAGCGTAGAGGATTTTAAGAACTGATGCTGGATGCTGGATGCTGGATGCTGGATGCTGATGCTGGATGCTGGATGCTGGATGCTGGATGCTGGATGCTGGATGCTGGATGCTGGA
>CAXHHS010000716.1:0-4211 GCA_964015645.1 uncultured bacterium | reverse complement strand
CCAAGAAGCTCGTCGGCAGCGTCAGATGTGTATAAGAGACAGTTTTTAATCTTTTCAAAAATAGAAGCCATTCATTATTCCTTTAACTGATTTTTAGTTTTTTATTTTTACCGCCGGGATAAACCAATATTAACCTTCCGGCTATACTGCCAAGCAAACTGCTAATTAGTGCCGCAACAACGCCTAAAACAAATACCGGTGTTGAAATTATTTGCATCGTTTTAAACACCCAAAGCAGCAATACTGTTATTTCTCCTCTTGGAAACGCACCAATCTCCATCACTAAAGGATATTTCTTATTAAAAAAGTTTAAGGCTCCCAATAATAGTGTAGCGCAAATTAGTGCTAATAGAATGATGCTGAGCTGGATACCGAAAGATTGATCGAAGATACCGGGCTGCAATAAAGATCGCCCGATTTCTACAAAAGGCAAGATGTAAAAGAAGGAAGTTATTGAGAAAAACTTTTCTTTTATCTCCATACGAGACACATTAAACAGGAATTTCATTAAATAACCGATCCAAAGCCCTAATAAAATTAGCGGCATTTGAACATGGAAGCCGGCATACAAAAACAGGAAGATAAGGCCGATTTTTAATACAAACACATATTCACCAATCCAATGCCGGAAGTATTCAAATAATCTATCGGTATACTTTGATAATAAAATCGGTACTGTAATTAAGATTAAGGCGATCCAATAGAAAATATCCTCATCCATGCTGCGCCAGGCATTTTTTTGCTGCTGAATAACAATCATCACCCCGGAGAACAAACAAATAGCTAAAATGTCCAAGAAGGCAGCCGTTTTTACGAGCGCTGCAAAGGGTATTTTGTATTCCGTTTTCATCGGCAAATGTGATGTTAAAACAGCCCCGATGCTCAAACTGGTAAATGCGCCTACCAGGAAAATGACAGGCATTAATTGTTTATTGAGAACAAAGAAGTAACAACAACTTCCTAATATTCCGATATTTAAAACCAATATTAAAACAACCTGGTATAAAACATTTTGATTTTGGCCGGAAGCCAAAAATAGCGGGTCGAAATTAAATCCTAATTGCATAAAAAAAAGAACAAGCCCGATAGATGTTAGAAATGTAATCAATGTAACCGTAATGTTTTCTTCTATCGCGATTTCTTTTAAGATCAAGTTTCCCAATAAAGCAGTATTTTCTTTTCCGATGGCAAGATTTAATGAGTCGAGGAACGCTTTTTCGCCATAAATCGCCTTTTCGCTAATCGTTCTCAAACCGGTTAAAACGGTGCTATCCGTGCCTGTGGTTTCAAATGCTTCCAGGGAAGCCGATGGAAGCATTATTCCTTTTTCATAGTAAGAAGTAGCGGTAGGATCGATAAAGTGAGACCAGAAAATCAACATTGCGGAGAACAGTGTTCCGGTTAAAATGTGGGCAATATAATCCGAAAGTTTTAAACGGCGTGAGAGGTAAAGTAGAAGGCTGTTGATCAATAAAATGCAGGCAAAGAAAAGAAATATATGGCTTGTTATTATATTCATCCTGATTCGGTTATGCTCCTTTAAAATTAGGATAATTTATTCCAAAACGAGATTTGTAATAAAACCGCGTCAGGAAAAACGCCAGCAAAATCATACAAAAAAACGGGGGGAATTTAACACATATCCCTATGGAAAAAAAGAAAATACCCATTTTCAAAGCGATAACCGCAGATTCCACTGTTTTGCGAAAATAGGCCCAAATTATTGCCGGCAATGATACGCTTAAAGTTAAAATCATGAACCCATTTGACAATAAAATAGAGGCTAAAAGAGAAAGCGCGAAAAGAACCAGGCTGGCTCGGAATGTATTCTCAATTCCATACCGCACCGGGAAGGTGATTTTCCCGGATTGGGCATCTCCCGGTACATCCGGTAAAGTGGTTAACAAGTATAACCCGGTATTAAATAAGGCAAAGGGCGTTGATTGTATTAACATCGCTACGTTAAACGGCTGAAGCAACAACCAGCCAATGATAAAAACAAACCAGCCCATTGCCATATTCGCAAATAGCCCCCGAATTGGGTAGTTTTTCAGGCTAAAGGGATGAAAATTATAAAGATAACCGGCTTCGAAAATTGCAATTAACAATATCCAAAAAATATGCCAGCTCAAATAAATACTTAAAGACAAGCCGATTACAATTAACAGAATACTCTCTATATAAGCATGCGATTTCGCGACAAACCCATCGCCGATCAGAAACAATTTTTGATTTTGACGATCGGTAGCGGTGTCTTTTATTTGGTTTAATATGGCACCGCCTCCCATGGTGCAGCCTAACATAACCATTGTTAGAAAGATGGTATAGTCCCAGAAAATTGGTTTAATATTCTTAAGCAAAAGCAGGCCGCCGGTGCTCTCTCCGGTGGCTGTAAAATAACCGGCAAGCATGGTTGCCCACCCCGGGAAAAACAGTATTGGCCGGGTAACATAAATGTAATCTAAAATTCTTAAAAACGGATTCACAAGTAAAGTATAGGAAAGTTTGGAGTGTTAAAATCGCAATTGCAAGCTCAACATTCCCGGGTGGTTATATTTTTGGGGCGGCTGAACCGAGAGGCGCAACACCTTATCAAATCCATATAAATTTGCGTCCACATAGGCATCGACCATGGTAAGCAAATAAACCACTCCCCAAATCCAGATGAACGTATCCCTTCTATCACGAAATTGAACATCTCTTTTCGCCTGCCATCTATCATTATAATAAAAAATGGTTCCGAGTAGCGTACCGTTTATCGCAAGTGCAGCGCCAGCCTTTAGATAACTTTCGTTGTAAAATTGCCCCCAACCGGGTAAAACCGCCGAACGCAATACTGCTCCCCAGGGAGATTTAACCGGTTTATCGGAAAATAGCCGGGTTGTATCGAGTTTGCTTTTAGTTTGCGATTCCGGTTTGCCCACCTCTTGTGCAGCAAGACCATGAGAGAGTATTAAAATTAGTATAAGATTTATAATTTGCTGGTGTTGTTTCATAAGGTTTGATTTTTAAACTCGTTACGACCCCGGCGCTTCGGGATCGTACGCAAATGTGGAAGCTCCGCTTCCGTCAAAAAATGTGGTTTATATTTTTAAGGCATATCCAAAAAAGAAGGAAAGTTCCTAATTCAAATTATGAATGACGTTTAATGCGCCGGGCAATATATCGATTTCGATTTTTTTACAACTTTCGGAGATCAGCTCTCCATCAGCATGTACCGGAAACCCGGCATCGCATTCTACAATAAGATTTGTCGTGCGAAAATAATCCACTTGTTCCAAATCCAAATGGTTCCCTTTGATGACTTTGGGCAGATGAATCATAATTTCCCATTTCGATAAGTTTTTGATAATGCCGATCTCTAACAATCCATCATCCAATTCCGCTTTCGGTGAAATCCAAAAACCACCGCCAAGATAAGCGCCATTTCCGGCGTTGATCATAAAAATTTTACGATCTTCTTTTTGTCCATCACAATAAATTGATACCTGGTAATTTTTATACAAAAGAATCGTTTTTAAAACTGCATAAAGATAGATTAAAAATCCGCGCAGTTTTTTAACCTTTTTACTTTCAATAACCGCCTTGGCATCAAACCCAATTCCTAATCCGTTCGGGAAATATGCCTCCCCTGCCCTGCCAATATCGATGGCCATCGTTTGGCGTTTTTTGACAACTTCTATTGCATCGACATAATTGAACGGCAAGTTAAGCATTTTTACGAAATCATTTCCGCTGCCAATCGGGATGATGCCCATCGTGGAATTTCCACCAACTAATCCGTTTACGACTTCGTGAATAGTGCCATCGCCACCGGCAACAATAACTGTTTGATTAAACTCGCTTACCGATGCGGCAATTCGCTTCGCATCTCCCGGTGCTTCCGTGGTATAAAAATCGACATCTCCCAACTGCTCTTCTACCCGGTTAAACAGGACTGATTGGATTTTAGCAGCGTATCCACGCCCGGCGGAGGGATTCAAAATCAGGTGGTATTTCATTATACTTTAAACGGTTAAATTTTTATCCTTAGCCACAGAGCACACAGAGATTGTTAAGGGTTAATTTTATTCAACTTAACCTCTATGCCCTTTGTGCTCAAAAGTTAAGCCTACGCCCGTTTGCAGTATATGATTATTCATTTCCTATCAACTCTGCAACACATTCGATTTCCACCAGAACATCCCGCGGTAACCGGCTTACTTCCACTG
>CAXHHS010000715.1:0-4227 GCA_964015645.1 uncultured bacterium | reverse complement strand
CAGAATATGACTCCTTCATCAAATTACTAAAACCCCATGTGGAAGAAATTCATTTCCTGCCCCAACATAACCAAACCGGGTTAGATTCGATATACGCCCACGACCCGGTTATCGTGACTAACCGTGGAGCGATTTTAGGCAATATGGGCAAGGCGCTTAGAGAAGGAGAGCCTGCTGTAGTGGGCGATTTTTTACCACAAATCGGCGTGCCGATATTGGGCACAATTACCGGTAAAGGCCGCCTGGAAGGCGGTGACGTGGTTTGGGTGGAGGAAAAAACGATTGCCGTGGGCCAGGGATACCGCACAAATGCGGAAGGGATTCGACAATTAAAAGAACTGACAGCAGATTTTGTGGACGAAATAATAACGGTTCCCATGCCCCATTGGCAAGGCCCGGATAGTGTGCTGCATCTAATGTCCTTCATCAGCCCCATCGATACTGATTTGGCAGTGGTTTATTCCAAATTGATGCCGGTGTTTTTTCGCCAGTGGCTAATTGAGCGCGATATTAAATTATTAGAAGTGCCTGACAATGAGTACGAAACGATGGCTTGTAATATTTTAGCTGTCGCACCTCGAAAATGTATTATGCTTTCGGGAAATCCCTATACTAAATCAATGCTGGAAGCGGAAGGTGTGGAAGTTTGGGAATACCGGGGAGAGGAAATTTCACAGAAAGGCTGTGGCGGCCCCACTTGCCTTACGAGGCCCATCTTAAGAGAATATGATTCATAATCATCCGGGGAAGCGGCAACTAAACAAGCCTGTTAACGAGCAATCCAAATCATGAGTGGCGAAAAAGATTTAGACAAATTACTACGCACCATGTCTCCGGAACTGATAGCCGGGGAGTTTGTATTTTGCTCTTTCGAGAAAGCCCATTACGGAGATCATTCAGAACTGGAGCCTATTGCCGCAGTTTGCGAAAGCGAAGGTCTTACACTTGTCATCCCAAAATCGAAGGCAGATGAACGCCAACTCAAGTATGAGGCTGTCTTTAAGGGTATCACATTAAATGTTCATTCAAGCCTGGAGGGAGTTGGATTAACGGCAGCGTTCTCACGTAAACTTACTACGCATGGAATAAGTGCAAATGTGATCGCAGGTTATTTTCACGATCATATATTTGTTCAGAGTGAACTTGCAGAGAAAGCAATTGCAGCAATTAACGAACTTACCCATTAACAATGCACGAAGACGGCCAAAGTGCGTGCGATATTATATATCCTTCCCGGATATCCAGGGAAAAAATCCCCAAGAACAACAGGCTAAAGCCCTCGCAGCCGCTCTAACAACCGCCGGGCATTTTGATTTTCAGGGGCGTATTTTAGCCCCGCTTCCAACGCGCGAATTGCCTGGGGTACTTGCTGGTTTTGCCCGTAAAATGGCGCGAGCTGAAAATGCAGAGACGCATTTTTCGGTGTAATTAACATCGCTCTGCTTATTGTTGAAATCGCCGATGTTAAATTCCCGGAACGGCGATAAGCATTTGCTAAATTCGTTAGCGTAATTGCGTCACCCGGCTTTACCTCCAAAGATTTTTGAAAACACACAATCGCACTTTTAAAATCGTTTTTTGATACGAAAAGGCTGCCAAAGTAATCCGCCGCAATTCCCCAGCGATTTCGCAACGCCATTTCCTTATTTCCGGCAGCGGATAAGGTTTTTACCACAAAAGCGCGAATCTCCGAATCGCTGTCGTAAGCGATATGCAGCGCCATTAAAGCCAGGGCTTTTAAATCGATATCATTCCCCCGGGCGTAAGCCTTCAATTGTTCCACAACCTCCGAATCAACAACACTGCTGTTTGGTTTCAAAAATTGCTTTAAATATGCTGCCAGGCCAGCCATTTGTGCCATCGGGTGATTCGCAGACGGATCCGGGAGTAATGTTTCCACCTCTTTTTTGCCATCAATTTGCGCCGCTTTTGCCAGATTAGCGATAAGCCGATGATGCGATTTTAGTTCACCGTACCATTCGCTTGTTTTCGCCTCCAACCACTCAATAGATTTACCCCGATGGCATTTTAAGCAAGCGTTTTCGATACCGATTTGGGCATCAAATGCTGGCCGGGGAATCGGAATGACGTGATCGGAGCGGGCAAATTTCAAATCCGTTCCCAAGCCCTGGTGCTGCAAAAACGGCATGTGGCAAGAGGTACATAAATTTCCAGGAGAACCTGGTTTATGGCGAGAATGCAGCTCCGCTGATTTTCCCGCTTTCGCGGCATGACAGCCGGTACATTGGCCATTATCAAATTTCCCTATTAGCGGCTTGCCGAAAAAATCCCGGTAGCCCTGGGAATGCGGATCGTGGCAATCCACGCACGTCATCGAACCATTTAAATAACAATCGCTGTAGAGGTGATTTAATTGATACGCAAAAGAGCGCACCCTGCCGTCAACCAAAAACGGATTATTTCCCAATAGCGGCATTTTGATTGAAAAAAAATCTTCCAGCGATTGGCCGGGGAGATAATCAGCTTCCGTAACTGCATCTTTTGTAGCGTGGCATTGGAAACAGATCATCAGTGATTGATCTTTCGACAAAGTCGCCAGCGGCTCCATGCCAATGTCTTCCAACTCCTCAAAACCCGGCTTGCTAACAATTTCGATATGGCGTTTCCCCGGCCCATGGCAGGATTCGCAATTAATTGCCAGCGTGGTATAGCGAGTTTCGTATTTTCCGCGCTGCTCATCAAACGTAGTAACAATTTGGCTGCCGTGGCAATTTTGGCAGTTCGAAAACTCCTGTCGCGTTCCCAAGATACGGTGCGGCGGCCAGTTTGCCAAATCCGTTGCTAATGAAATCTCTTTGCTGATCGGAACCCAGGTTTCATCTTTTCGCAGTTGCACAAACCACAAATTTTCATCGCGAATAAAATCGAAGGGCAAAAAACGAACGGTTCCATCCGGCGATTTCATAAAAAATGTCTGAGTGCCGCCGCCGTACATGTGCCCGCCGCCAACGGTTGCTTCGACTTTAATTTCCGTTTTCGGCTGCCCTTCTTGCACCACGACAAAAACGTATTCTCCCTGGCTGTTAACAAACGGCGTTACAACAGCATCTTTAAAGCGAAGCGGCTTTCCATCAAATGCCGCAATGATCTCCACTTCTCCCGGTTTTCCCCCGGCCTGTCCATGGGTGGATTGTTGCCATAACCGGTATTCGGTTGTATGGCATCCGGCACAGGCTTGCGATCCTACAAAGTCTTCGAATACAGGTTTTGCCAATTGGGTTGCAGCTTTAATTGCCGGAAATGGCAGCATTCGGCTGCGCTTAGCAGCCTCGCTTTCTGCAAGCGGTGTTCTCGAAGAACCTATTTTCAAATAAACAACATAGGCAATTATCACCACCAATATCCCGCTAAAAAGCAAAAATACCGGGCGCTTTGCCCAGCCTCCCGCGGCTCTCTTCGCCCTTTTTTTGCTTTTGGTTCTCTGAATTCTTTTTGCTTTTTGTCGTTTTTTGCTCATAGTTTTTTTAATGATTATCCAAAGACCAGCCAGGCCCCTGGCATTGGCATAAGGTTCTCATGTAACCCACTAACTTTTCGATTTGCGAACGGCTTAATGTCTGGCCCCAGGGTGGCATAAACTGATGTTTATTCAGCATATAGCCGCCGGCGTAAATGCCATCGAACAATGTATCATCAGGTCGCTTAGCCATATAGGTTTTGTCAGAATGAATCGTTGGCACTGCTGGCAAAAACGGTGCATTAAAACCATCGCCACCGCCACTATTGCCATGGCAGGCAGCGCAATATTTCGCGTAGGTGATTTTTGCCGGAGTGGATTCATCACCTACTTCAGCATTATTATCCAAAAGCGTTATCGAATTTTCTGCAAGCGAAAGGTAGGTTGATTTTTTAGATGGCGATTTTTGCTGAGCAATAAAATTGGCGATTAGGCGAGTTGTTTTGGTCGTCATACTAATTTTCGGCATTACGGAATGCGGCGTAACCCGCCGCGGGTTTTCGATAACGTGATAAATATACGATGGCTGCAAACGGCTTCCGGCTGCTGATAAATCCGGCCCGATTTTGCCACCGCTTCCATTTAGTTGATGGCAACCCAGGCAAGATAATTTTTCTGTTAACAGCAGCCCTGCTTTTTTGGCTGAAAATGCCGAGAGTTTCTCCGGTTGAAATGCTTGGGAAGATGTTACAAGTTTTCCTTTTTTTTGAAACAAAAAAGCACTGATAGCGGCTGCTTCCTCGTTCGTC